>CALLAT010000111.1 GCA_938002085.1 uncultured Pseudanabaenaceae cyanobacterium | reverse complement strand
TATGCATACGCTGTTGGTGAATACGAATCACCCGCTGATTCAGAATTTGATTGATTTGAATGGGGGGGCGATTGTTACTCCGGATGGCGGTGAGTCGGCTTCGGGTGGGTTAGCAAATATGCTTTGTCAGCATGTTTATGATCTGGCGCTGATGGCTCAGAAGGGCTTTGATGCCGATGGCATGAAGGCGTTTGTGGAGCGATCCAACACGGTGCTGACTGAGCTGACAGCGAAGTAGGCAGATGACGGATTGTTCAAGAAAGGGAGAACCAGTACTCTGGTTCTCCCTTTCTTGTGTTTATTCAGAACTACAACTGGCAATGGATAAGTTTCATGAGGGGATAGATTACTGCAAGATTCATCCTTTCTCACTTGGCTAATTTTCGTCGGCATTATCTAGGACAAAGGAAATAAGCCTTTCACCCAACTCTGTTACTCGAGGTAACAGAAACGCCATATCGTCAGTTCTTATGAACTGCATTTCACTACCATCCTCACTAGCGCCAATAGAATAAAACCTTTTATCTGCCTGTTCATCGAAGAAAAGTCTCCAAGAGTCCACATACTTTAGACGTTCAGATCTAGCATCAACATTGCTCTCTACGCTAGGAATCACGACCAGGTCAAAGTTCTTCAATGACTCGAGATGAGTGAAAAATAGGTCATAAAGATTAATCTCTTTGGGATCTATGAGAAGTTTGGCCTTATTAACTTCTTGCTTCCAGTCAGAATACGGGTATTTCTGTCTACGAATATATGAGCTATCAACCTCGGACTTGTATATTCGGCCTAATAGATCAATATCTCCATACTCTAGTTCCTCTATTATTTTAATCAGCCTGATAGTTAGACCTAGTTGGTATTGTTCTAAGTCAAATGCATTAACCAGAGCATTCTTAAGGAGCCTTCGTTTTTTACTATCAGCTGTAGTTTTTGATGCCTGCAAAACTGCATTAATTACAGCAGCGACGTCAGCCGGTTCAGGTTGCTCGTCTTCTGGAATTCCTTCTTCTAACAGAAGGCTAAGCTTCTTTTGAATATCAGGAATCTGTTCTAGCAACCATTTCCATTGAAGTGCTTGCAACCTCTCTTCAGGACTATATTGACCTAAGCCAAGGCCTGCTTCCATAAACCTTTTGATAGCAGGACCAGCAAAAGGAACTCCAGAGGCGGCTTCTGCTAAAAATTCACCAGCATCATTCCACTTGAAGTCCTGTAAATGAGAAGTTAGAGTTGACTCATCTGGTGCTTTATTAGCATTCACGAACGTTCCTGCAAGCAGGATACCTGATTTGTCGTTGCTCTCATTGTCCATAGTTTTCATAAAATCAAATCAAGCAAACTGCCAAGTATGTGGCTAATTCGATTTTAATCTAACAAACCTGAACAAGATAAATTTCGATTCGTACCCAAGAAGTCTTGCTTACCATAATCATCCGCGAGCTTAACGCAGACCGCATATCTCGTCTACCAAACCTGCCCCAACTGCAAAACAAACCCAGCCAGCTCCAGCTCCGCAATCACCTGCTCCGGCCCCTCCAAACATTCCACAGCCTGACCAGGCCGATAGACATAAACCCGCCGATGCTTGCGGTCAATCAACCAGCCCAAGCGACAACCCGGCTCCGCCAAATAGTCCTCCATCTTCCGCTGCAACGGCGCTAAATTATCCGACGCAGAGTGCAACTCAATCACAAAGTCCGGGCAAATCAGTGCAAACCGCTTCTGCAAGACGAAAGCAGCCTCCTGCCGCATCCCTTAAACTAAAGAGATAGAAGCTACCGGGCCGCAATCCATGCTCGACATGATTCAAATCCCCACCGAACTCGCCTGCTTCGAACTCCCCCAAGCAGTCCAAGAGCGCTTGCAATTCCTTCTCGACCAGCAAGACAGCGGCGTTGTCCTCTCAACCGCCGAACGCCTTGAAGCAGAAGGTCTAGTTGAACTCGCAGAATTCCTCTCCCTACTCAAATTGCGGGCACAGCAGATGCCACAATCTGCCTAATGTCCGATATTCCTGTATCCCTGAGGCGACTCGTTTTTGAACGAGCCAATAACCGCTGCGAATACTGCGGCATATCTCAACTGGGCCAGGTCGCAACCTTCCACATCGACCACATCCAGCCCGTCGTCGCAGGCGGCAGCACCAGCCCAGAGAACCTAGCCCTAGCCTGTGTCTCCTGCTCACTCCGCAAAGGGCCTCGACAAAATATTGAAGACCCTCAGACCAAAGCGGCAGTCACGATCTTCCATCCACGCCAGCAACGATGGGCGAATCACTTTCGCTGGGACAACACACAAGTCATCGGTCTAACGGCAATCGGGCGAGCCACCGTTGAAGCCCTTGCCCTCAATCGACCCACCATGGTTGCCATTCGAGCTGAGGAAGTTTTACTCGGGCGTCATCCACCGCCATAAAACGAACAGTTTGCAAAAATCGTATTTTGAGAATCCCTCAAGAAGCCTTCATTTCAGCCTGAAACGTAAACACATCCATCGCCACAGCTCGCACAGGCTGCTTTTCACCCTGAAACATCACCCGAATCCCCTCAGTCGTCTCACGGCTAAAACTCTCCTCGCCACAGCGAGAGCAAACCGTCGCCGGAATCTCTTCCACCAAATAGAACTGCCCCTGAATATTGAAGACCTCACTGACCAGCTCAATCTGAGAATCCTTCGAGCCACAAACAGTACAGCTAAACATCCTTACCTCGGAAGCCGAATCTTCAGCACTGCGCCATCGCAAAAATCTGAGCTGCCGTGAGATTCAACTGTGGAAACATCGGCGAAACGACAGGCTGAGCATCGCGAAACTGCTCCAACTGATACTCATCACCAACCAAACTATAAACACTAATCGTCGGCTGCTTCGGGCGACCAATGTAGCGAGTTGCCCCCAACGCCCGAAAGTCCACAATCCAATATTCTAAAACACCCATCTCCTCGTAATCATTCAGCTTCAGACCATAATCATCTCGCCAATTCGTCGAAACAATCTCGATTGCCAACTTCACCGTCGCCCCACTCACCACCGTCGAACTCTTCTCCCAGCGAGGCTCCTGGCTCAAACGCCCCCGATCCAACACCACCACATCAGGCTTATACCCTGCCTCCCCACGAAACGGCTTCAGCGTCGCCGTTTTCGGAATCACATAGGGCAACTGCTCAGCCCGAATCACACTGTTCAACTCAAAACTCAGCTCCCCTCCTAAAATTTCGTGGGGACCAATCGGATTCATAGCAACAGGAACGCCTTCAATCAGCTCAAAAATTCGCCCATCCTCTGGATGCCAATCCAGAAAGGCGTCAAACGACATACGTTGTGGCGCAACTTGAACCATTGAAAAGGAAGTGGAGTGAGCCGCCCCCATTTTAGCGGCTTTGTTTTTCGCAGCAGAGATAACGCCATTAAGTTTCGCAAGCTCGCCCAGCCAGAAAACCGCCAAATTTGATAGAGATTCCCTCCCTAACCCTCGCCAGCAGGGCTTTCTAGAATGGGAGCATCGGAGCCGCAGCGTACGCCAACAATCCGGGGCGCTGAATATAAAGAGGCTCCAACAAAGGAGAACTCGTGAATCAACTCAAAACCCTATCCCTCTTAGCCCTGCTCAGCGGCATCCTCGTCGCAGTGGGCCATGCCATCGGCGGACCTAGCGGTGCCATGTTCGGCCTGATCATGGCCGCCGTCATGAACCTCGGCTCCTGGTTTTATAGCGATCGCCTCGCCCTAGCGGCCTATCGCGCCCAGCCCGTCACCGCCGCCCAGGCTCCAGAACTTCATGGCATGGTGCAGCGCCTGAGTCAGAAAGCCGGTATCCCCATGCCCGCCGTCTACATCGTGCAAAGCCCCGCCGCCAATGCCTTTGCCACGGGCCGCGACCCAGAGCACGCCGCCGTCGCCGTCACCCAAGGCATTATGCGAATGCTGCCTGCCGAGGAGTTAGAAGGCGTCCTGGCCCATGAACTCAGCCACATAACCAACCGCGACACGCTGACCCAAGCCGTTGCCGCCACAGTTGCGGGCGCAATTTCCTGGCTCTCCCAAATGGCCTTCTTCTTTGGCGGGGGCCGCGACTCCGAAGGCGGCAGTCCCTTCGGTGCCATGGCTTCCATCTTTATCGCCCCCCTCGCCGCCAGCGTCATCCAAATGGGCATTTCCCGCACCCGAGAATTTGCAGCCGATGAAGGAGCCGCTCGCTTGACTGGCAATCCTCGCGCCTTGGCCAATGCCCTGCGTCGTCTCGAAGCCAGTGCTCGCTCCGTCGCCATAGGCGGCAACCCCGCCTATCAGCCCCTGTTGATTATGAATGGCCCCAAGCGTGGGTTCTTGGCGAATTTGTTCTCGACCCACCCGGCTACGGGCGATCGCGTCGAACGTCTCCTCTCCCTAGAGAAAGAGCTTGGCGGCAGTGCTCAGCCCCAACGCATCGGTGGCTTCCGCCTCTCCGTCTAACCCAAAGCGCACCTGAACAACTGACATAAAAAAGGGCTGGGACATCGTTTGTCCCAGCCCTTTTTGTATCTCTGCGGAACCTTTTGAGACCAAATCCTAATAGCTGGCCCCCAAAAATCTCTGCGGGCGAACCGCTGTTCGCCCCTACAGGAAAACTAATGGGAATCGGGTGTTACCGAACCAGATTTGGTATGAGATGCAAGGTCGCTATGCCACACGGCGCAACTCAATCTCTGGAAAGCCATGCATCATTGGCGGTGGTGCAGACTGACTCGTCACCTGCTTCAAACGGGGAATCTCCGCAGTGCTGTAAACCCGAAACTCACTCTCCACCGTCGCCACAGCCGTTCGCACCGCCTGATTGAGAACCGTCGAGCCATTGGGGTCAGACACCGAGCGGTGGAATGTCCCTGGTGGAATGCGCAGAATATCGCCATCCGCTTCCAAACGCACCATGTGAAACGGATAGTCCCAGGCAAAATTCACCAGGTGGAAAGTGCGCCCGCCGCTTAAAGCCAGGAGATTGTCCTCTTGGTTGGGATGGAGATAAAACTGCCAATCGCCCTCATCCGTATTATTCGGACTCACCGCTGGGCCATCATGGATGACCAAATCTCTAGCGTTTGAATTGGCGATAGTGACATCAAAGAACTTGACGCCAGGCGTATTGCGAAACTTTTCGTAGGGGACGAGCTCGAAGCAACGGCCTTTGGATAACACTTGGGATGGGCTCATGGCGGACCTCACCTCTTGGGTTCGGGAATAGGACTTGAGTCGAATCGAGTCGGACTTGAACACTAAACTAACGGCGATATCCTCGGCATACCAAAACCAAGACGCGGGACATCTATGCGCAAAGCGAGTCGGTGTCCAGCCTGAACCTCTATACAGCTCAAACTGTTTATTTCTATACTGAACAGAGGATTCCCAACTCCCGCTGGAACGCGTAATTCAGGTGAATATTTCAGCGCTGAAAATCCTCATCGCCGTGGTGGAAGCCGGAAGCTTCTCAGAAGCGGCTTTGAAGCTAGACATTTCCCAATCGGCAGTCAGTCGAGCGATCGCCTCTCTTGAAAAAGAGTGGGGCATCTCCCTACTCAGTCGTGGACGTTTCGGTGCCCAGCTCACCCCCGTGGGCGATCGCCTCATGGGGCCTGTGCGAGAGATCATTCAGCTCAACCAAAAAATTGACACCGAGATTGTCCGTGCCAAGGGGCTGAATTCAGGCCGAGTGCGCATTGCCTCCTTCCGCAGCGCGGCCACTCACCTGCTACCCGCAAAAATTGCCCAGTTCTCTCGGCATTACCCCGGTATCGAAGTGCAGCTCGCCGAGGCTGACCCAACCACCATTGAAGACCTGGTGAAAACGGGCAAGGCAGACTTAGGACTAGTGCCTCTGCCCCGCTCCGCAGACTTTGAAACTTGGGAAATCGCCGATGATGAATTTGTCGTGCTGCTGCCCCCCAGCAACAAAGCCATTCCGGAGCAGCTCAGTTGGAAGGTCCTATCAGACTATTCGTTCATTCTCTATAGCTATGCCGAATGCACCACGGTGGTGCAAGAGCATTGGGCTGCCTCAAATCAATCCCTCAAAGTCGCCTACGAAATAAAAGAGGATTCCACCATCGTCAGTATGGTGGCCCAGGGGCTAGGCGCAGCGATTTTGCCGAAGTTGGCTGCGTTGCCTATACCCGAGGGGGTTGAAGTGCGATCGCTCCCCATCCCCCTAACCCGCCAAATCGGTGTCGCCATGCTCGCCGACCAGCTCCAGCCCCCCGCCGTCTTCGCCTTTTTAGACCTACTGCGCGGCACAGGGTTGTTTTGCAACTAATCAAAAAACGCCCAACCCCAACCGTCAAATTCGGTAGGGGTTGGGTTTCCCAATCCTTGCCTTGCCTTGCCGATAGCAGGGCGGGAAGACCCCGCCCCACAGTGCAACTTACGGTTAATGGGATTTATGAATGTAGCGCGCCTAACCCGCATTCAAATCCATCACCAAGCCATACTTGGCCAAATAATCCGCAAACTTCCGCGCATCAATCTCGCCACTATCCTCATCATCGAGCGCCTCGAAAAACCGCTCCGCCACATAGGGGCGAATATCCTCTCCATGGCGCTGCCCCGTAGTGCTGTCCTCAATCATCCGCAGCAGCTCCACAATCTCACCCTGATCCAGAGTCTGGCTGCCATCGCGATCCAACTGACGGAAAAGCTGATCCGCATCCTCCGAACCCACCCGCGTGGATTGCAGTCCTTCCCTCAACAAGCTGCTGGAAAAGGCATTCATAAAGAACAGTTGCTCAATCAACGGAATGCAGAAGAAGCCCATGGCCGCCCAAAACACCGCATATTCCAAGACCCCTTGATGCAGTGTCGCATTTGCACCAGCCACCAGTGCCACCCAGAGGAAGAAGTTGGGATTCACCAGCAAGATATAGGCGTCCTTCACTTCTGCCCCATCCATCCAGCGCTTGGCATACATCACCGTTGCCACCGCCACTGCCCGCATCAACAGGAAGCCCAGCAGCGCCAAGCCAAATTGCTGCAAGCAAGCCAAGGAACGCTCGGGCTGTAACCCAAAGAAAATATCGGAAATAAAGTTTGTGGGGGCAAGTTGTAGGCCGGTGAGAAAGGCCATCAAGCCACTGGCGAAAATGCCAATGAATTTCCAGTTCTTGCTGTGGTGATTAGACTCCACCGGAGAGCGAGAGCGCCAGAGCTGGGCGATCGCCCCCGGCACTGCCAATCCTAACGCCAGCACCACATAAAAGAAATTCAAACTCGACGGCGAAATCGGCAGCATCACCGCTGACAGCACCGCAATCAACACCGCTGGAATCACCAGGGACAAATTGCGCGACAGCAGCGCCGCCGGATACAAATTGCCACCCCACAAAATCGACAGCACCGGCGTTGTCAAAGCAGGCGGAACCAGCCAAAGCAAAAGCCAGAGAACTTTGAACAGATCCTCTGGCCCCTGGTACAACTCCCCCGAAGCTAAAAGCCCTAGGCCAATGACCCAGCGAACGGCCATAGATGCATTCACAACCGTTTTCACCGAAGCGGAGACCTTCTGGCGACAGGCGGCAAAATCAATATCCAAATAGGCATAGAACGTTGCTGCTGCGAGACAGAGCACAATCAGCAGCGAGAACAGTTGAGCAGGCAACGCTGCGGTTTGGAAGACTGCTTTGAGGCCCACGCCGGAAAGGAAGGCGATCGCATTCAAGCCCACGCCCCACATAATCGCCAGATCATTAACCTTCTTACGCAGAGCAGCCACACCGCTCGATTCCTTCTCCTGAAACGCCACCAGCTCCTCCCGGCTCAGCGCCTTGCCATTGGGCAAGCTGAGGTGATGGTATTCCGCCGGGGGCAGCTCATTCAAATACAGCGCCAGAGGCTCCAAAACATACTGGTGACAGACCACCAAAACATTCTCGCCCCGCGCCAGCCGAGGCGTAACTTCCTCTTCAAAAAAGCGAGCGGATCTCTCATAAACCAACTCCAATCGCTCCCCCGACGGCGGCGTTTCATCATGGGAATGGAGCATCCGCTCAAAACCTTCATAGCCCAGGGCCAACCGCAGCAAGTTCTTATTGCGCTGGGCAAAAATGCCAAAGGATTTCTCCCCAATACGGTGGTCGATCTGGGGCTGAATATTCGGATGCTTCAAACTGTTGCTCACCGCTAAGGCAATATCGCAGGTTTGCCTCGCCCGCTTGAGGTGGGAGACATACACCGCATCAAACTGAACGCCCTTACGCTTCAAGTCTTGGCCTGCCTGGCGCGCCTGCATCCTGCCAAAGGCCGTCAGTTCAACATCGAGTACACCAGCAAAAATATTGCGTTCATTACTGGTGCTTTCGCCATGGCGAATAAAGTACACCTGCCCGACTTGCTGGGCCGAACGTCGAGAAGATGTATCTCTATCATTGCCTCGGGGCTGATGATGTTCTGCGAGGCTGGTGGCGGTTTGCATAGATCGACGAGAGTGGTAGTCGTGGGAAATCTTCGTGAACCAAGTCAGGCCTTGAGGTATTGGGGGCGCGCTTCAAAGCAACGCCACCTCAGCTCCCCTTGGTGACAGTCCCTAAGGTGCAAGACCTGACTGAGAACAGTCTGAGAACAAACTGATGATTGATGGCGATCTTCCAACTATCAGTCTCAGGAAGCAATGAGTTGTCTAGGCATCCAATAGTTTTTGTAGCAACAGCTACTCAAAAAAGTGAAGAATGCGATCGCTCAACATCCTTTCCCACTCCACCGCCTCATGCTAATCATCAACTAATGCTCAGCCCCATCTGGGCAGCCCAGACCATAAAGGTCAGAACATACTCCTCCCAAATCACCCAGTTGCTACTGCCAGCTCCCCATCAAGACAAAAGCGGACCAGTAATAGGGATGCTGATAAATCGGATGCTCAAGCATCGCCAATTGAGCCTCTCGCAATGCTGCGGACTTTGTTAAACCTGGCTGGGCTAGTTGTTGGTAGAACTCCTCCATCAACTGAGCCGTTGACTGATCATTAATGCTCCACAGCGATGCGAGCGTGCTTCTTGCTCCAGCTCGAACTGCAACACCGGCTAAACCAAGGGCTGCTGCATCGTCTCCAATCGCTGTTTCGCAGGCGCTGAGGATCAGCAATTCCGTGGGGCTGAGTTGATTGCGATCGCGACTGCTCAAGAGTTGATGGAGCTGCTCAATGTTGATGCGCTCATCCCAGGCTGCAATAAAAGTGTCCGCAGCCTTAGAGCTAAATTGTCCATGGGTGGCGATATGAACAATAGGAGTCTGGGTTTCGAGCAGCGCTTGCTCAAGACTTGCTTGCGTAAAGGCTTCATTGATCAGGCTCTGGGTCGGGAGTTGAGCTTCGATACTTTCCACTTCTTGCTCAACATAGGCCAAGGAATTCAACCCTTGATTGGCTTTGCTAATGCCTGCAACGAGGACTTTAGGATTGAGAGTCTGGGCAGTTTGGGCAGGCAAGAGCTGGAGGCTGGGGGCGATCGCCACATTAAACTGCTCCATCAAATATTGCTCCCCATCTGACAATGCAGCCATGGGAACTTTGGCCAGGGGACCATCTGGAACAAAGACTAAGGTTTCAATCTCTGCGGCCTCTAGCTCTGCCAAGACAGGACGAATCAACCAATTGTAGAGCTGTTCTCCGGGCTGCTTATAGCTGCGCCGACTGCGGGTAACCAGTCCCTGCTGAAAGGCTTGGATAGTCGCTTCTAGCGCCTGGGAAGAAATGGGAATGCTGTGATGCTGAAGTTTTCCTTTGTGGCTGAGAATCACAGCCATGCGATCATCCAACACAATCGGGTAAAGAACAGCGGCATTGGGATCTAGGCTTTCGATAGACTGGGGAGTCGCTTCTAGACAGGCATCCTTGAAAAAGTTATCCAGCTCGGCCAGGTGCAGCGCCTCAATGGTTTTCAAGGCTTGTTTGAGGTCGGACGAGGAGGGAGTCGTTTTGAAACGGTTATCGGTCGCGAGCAGAAGGCTGACATATTGGCGATACACCGGCTCCACGCGCTGTTGAAATGAGAATTGTAGGGCGGGAGAAACGGTGGCTAAGTCCCCGCGCAATTGTTGGAGCGCCTGGAGAGAAATTTTATAGGCGGCTTGGGATTGGGCTCGCCAGGTCTCATCGCCCGAAGCCTCCCAGATTGACCGGGTGACGCGGCCTAGTTGCCAAGCCCAGCGATATTCCTGGAACTGATCTTGGTGCCTTTGGGCATTGTTCAGCGCCGCCTGGGCAAATTGCTGGGCTAGGTCCCACTGTTCGGTTTGTTCGTAGAATTGACTCAAATGCCCCAGGGCATGGGCGATCGCCCCAGGGTTCTGCACCCTTTTAGCGCCATCTAGATCTTGACCCAGGAAGGTCAAAAGACTCGGAGCCAGCGCCAGCTGACGATGCCTCAACAGGGTTGCAGCCACATTGAGACGCGTCTCCAAATGTCGGGGGTCGCGAATCTCCCCAGCCAGTTCGTCCTGCAACAATTCAGCCAGGCGTTGCACAGCGACAGGCTCACCAACGGCGGCTTCCAGCGACAACTGGTTGGCCAGAATTTGATGTCTTAGGGTCCGGCTTGGATTCTGCTCCAAGGCCTGCTGGTAATACCCACGAGCTTCTTCGATCTTGTCCTTGGCTCGGGTCAGATTCCCCAGGCTAAGCAGGGTGGCGCTGACCTGCTCGGGTTGGTTGAGCGCTTGGGACAGGGCCAGGCTTTGTTCTAGGGCAGCTCGGCTTTCTGGGTGTTGCTCTAGCAGTTTGTGGGTGATGCCCAGCTGCCGGAAAGCGATCGCCTGTCGTTCTGGCTCAGCCGCTGTATTGGATGATTCGACTTCATCTAGCAGTAAGGCTAGAGATTCGCCGTAGAAACCTTGATTACGTAGGGCGATCGCCTGATTAATCGGGCCATCCTCCTCTGCGACTTTCAAGGTGTCATGGAGCAGATTGTTGGGACCAAGCGGCAAGCCTCCCCGACCACTGAAGGCTAAGGATGTCGATGGGGCGGAGCAGGCATTGGCAATCGGGGCCTCATCTGATTGGGATAGGTCATTATTCAATGCTGTGATGCCTGAGACTGGGTCAACATTAGGCTGACTCAGCTCGATTGTTCCATCGGCCTGCGCTCCCAGCCTTGATGATGCAGTGATGTCATTCGTTTGCTCACTTGCAGGGTCAGCAAGATTGAACCCGAGTATAGATGTTGCGTTAATCGTAATATTGCCACCCAGGCTGTTGGCGGCGTCAGCACGTGCGTCAGCAAGAATATCGCTATTGCTATTGGGGGCAGCGACGAGATGCTGGGTTTCAATCGTGATATTGCCGCCACGTTGATTGCCATTGCTGGAAGCCGTGATGTTGCTCTGTCCTGTCAACAGGATCGACTCGCTGGCCGCAATGCTGATATCCCCATCGAAGCCTGACTCCGTTTCAGCCAAGATCTGAGCCTGGCTGCTCAGGCTCAGGGTTTCTGCCACGATGTTTAACTCTCCAGCACCACCGCCCCCTCGATTAGTGACGCTAATTCGCCCCTGATCCAAGAGTTCCAATCTGGGGGTTGTAATACTGATGTTGCCTGCATCGCCCGTCAGCGGCAAGCGCTCATCAACAAACAGTTCGAGAGCCAATCCACCTACTACGGCATCAGATTCAATGCCTGAGAACAGTGGCTCACGAGGCGTTGCGCTAGAGCCAGCAATTCGAATGTAGTCTGATGCATTAATGATGATTTCACCCGCGTTACTTGTGCCGAAGGTGCTCGTTAAAACAACGCCGCCATCCAGTACTTCTAGGCTTGCGGCGTTGATTTTCAGTATTCCACTGACCTTACCGACCCCAAAGGAACTAGACGTAATGTTGCTATTCACGAATGAGTATGAATTCAAGCCCCTAACCACAATGGAGTCTTCGACATTCAAGATCACGTCATTGCTTGCACCTGTACCCAATGTTGCAGCACTAATCAATGCTCCATTCTCTAGCGTGATATTTCTTGCAGTAACCCGGATTTCTCCTGCACTACCTTGATTTGTGTTAGCTGAGGTAATGCCGGTTATATTCAGGACTTCATTGGATCTATCCGTCAAACCATTGAGGCTGATATCTCCGTTGACCTCAACCTTCAGATCCCCCGCATTTCCTGTGCTGTAGCTGCTGACCTGTAGGCGAGAGCCATCGGTTAGAGCCAGGCTATTGGCAAACAGATCGATATTGCCGCCAGCTCCTGATTGAAATGCTGAATTTTCAATATCGCTAGACTGGGGTCCAACCCCACTGAACTGAAACAGCTCAGAGGCTCGGAGGGTAATGTCGCCATTTTTTTCGGACCCAAAATTGAGCAGCGAAATCGTTGAACCGCCCGCTCCTAATATATTTTTGCCGGTAATGGTAATGCTGCTGGGTTTAATGCCACCGTTATTGAGCCACGACTGATTCGAGAATGAAATGTCCTGATAACGCTCCACCTCGGAATAGTCCGCAGTCCAGCCTAGAGGACTCGCTGCTAGCCCCACTTGGCCTGCACCAACGCTGCCCAGTTCTAGCTGCAAGCCTCCCAATGGCACCATGCTCCCATCCGGTGCGGGGATAGAGAGGGACTGAACCTCACCACCATCAAATTGAATCGGCCCACCGAGCAATGCGAGCGTATTGCCCGGTGCAACGCTTAACCCTTTGGCGGGAAAGGTCGGGTCAAGGAGTGGGGGAGCCGAAATTGGAATACTTCGCGGCAGTAAATTACTTCCTGTTCCTATTACTGAGATGGCACCAGGGTTGCTGCCAAACTGCAATCCCGTTGGAATAGAGATAGATAGCAGCGGATTTGCTTGAGGGGAGATTGTGGTTAAGCTGACGCCATCAGCAAAATCAATGCTCTCCGCTGTTGTACCCACAAAAGAGCCAGGAAGATTCAGTTGAGCATTGTGGCCAAAGATAATCCCGTTGGGATTGAGCAAAAATAGATCTGGACTATTACCTCCCAAGATGGACAGAGAGCCATTGATCTCTGAAGCGCTGGTTCCAGTAACCCGGCTAAAGATCCGATCAATCTCTAGACCAAAGGCTTCCCCCGTGAGGTCGAATAAAACCGAGCTATCGCCTGGAGAAAAGACGCCAAAGCTATGGAATAAATTACCGCCCTGGGGACTGCCCCCCGTCACGGTAAAGCGATTTAGGGCAGACTCTCGGCTCACTGTGGTCGATAAACTGCCATCCGAGCTCACCCCTTGGGCCATCGCCGTCGCCCCAGCCCCGGACAGCAGACCGGCACCCAGCAGAGCAATGAGCCCCCGTAACTGATTTAGAGAATGACTCAAACCGAGCATCCCAATGGCTCCCATTGCGTGACCAGCCCGGTGGCCAAATGATTGTTTTTAGTTTGCCCAAGGACTCTCTCGGGTCCGCTAACAAAACCAACAATATAGGGAAATCCATTAAGCCACCGGGCTAACACCTTGCATCTCAGCGTGGATAATGGCATCCCCGGTCGGGGCAAATTTAGCGGAAACCGTTGATCAAAATGGCAGAGAGGTCATCTAGCGAAATAATGAGGGTCCACCATTTCCCCAGCGATCGCCCCCATGAATCTCCAAATTAAAAGACTCCACCCCGCAGCCATCCTGCCGAAGTACGCCCATCCCGGCGACGCAGGCATGGACCTCTACGCCGTGGAAGCGGTGATCATTAAGCCGGGGCAGACTGCATTGGTGGCTACTGGGATTGCGATCGCCCTCCCCCCCAACACCGAAGCCCAGGTCCGACCCCGCAGCGGCCTCGCCCTCAAACACAGCCTCACCGTCCTCAACAGCCCCGGCACCATCGACGAAGGCTATCGCGGCGAAATCAAAATCATCCTCATCAACCACAGCAGCACAGCCTTCGAAGTCACCCCAGGCATGCGCATCGCCCAAATGGTCATCTGCCCCGTCATCTACGCCAACGTCACTGAAGTCTCAGAACTCAGTAACACCATTCGCGGCGAAGGCGGCTTTGGCTCCAGCGGCATAACAAATGCCTAAGCAACTAAACCTTTCACAAGAGCTTTAGGCTTGGGAAAAGGCTTGGGAAAAGGCTTGTAATAAGCAAGTATTTTTCAGCCATCAGCAAGTTCGAAAGCGCCATCAAGAGACAAGCACCGTCAATTTTCCAGCGATTTTGATAACGCTCCAAGCATCCATAAAGACAATTTCAATTCTCTTCCGCCATACCCAAAAACATTCACAAAACGGTGACAGTAAAATCACAAAACTGTAATTAAGCCCATGGCCGGGCAGTGCTATTAGTTGTTAGACCCACTCAGAGCTCTAATGATGATGATGATGCAACTATGAAGCCTTGCCCTCAGCGATCCAACTAGAGAGAGATTACGGGAAACGCTTTGAATCCGTTTGCTCACATGCGGTGTATCTAGGTTAAAGCACCCATTTAGAGTCTCTTATCGGAAATCGGCGAATCCATGTCTGTATCGTTCTAAACCTAAACAGGTTCCCCCCAGCTTCAAACATGAAGAAGCAACTTCTGTTGCTGCCCTGCATAACGCTCTCAATTCCTCTGGTTTCAAGTTCAGCAACTTAACTCCCAGATTCTTCTTCAATCCATGGCTCAACCCACAGATTTCGAGCAGTACATGCTCGAATTACTCAACCGCGATCGCGCTAACCCCAATGCAGCAGCAGCTCGTAATAGCATCGATCTCAATGCGGGCTTAGCCAGCGGAACAATCTCCACCGCAGCCAAACAGCCTTTGGCATTCAACTTCAATCTCATTGATGCGGCAAGGGGCCATAGCCAATGGATGCTAGACAACAATACTTTCTCCCACGCGGGGGCAGGAGGAAACACTTCCCAACGGCGCATGGCCAATGCAGGGTATGACTTTTCAGGCCAATGGCGTTCCGGGGAGAACCTAGCCTACAACGGCACTACGGGCAACGTGGATATTGTCTCCACCCTCTCCGCCCAAAACGATGGGCTCTTTGTCAGTGAAGGGCATCGAACCAATGCGCTGGGGAGCTCATTTAGCGAAATTGGCATTGGCGCACTGACCGGGATATTCACTGGGCAGGATAGCAGCGGCACCTCCCGAGATTTCAATGCCCTGATGACCACCCAGAACTTCGCCCATACCGACGCCAGCAGCGCATTCTTAACCGGAGTCGCCTTTAATGATGCTGTCATCGATGACGACTTCTACACCGTAGGCGAAGGTCTCAGTGGCATTAGCATCTCTGCGGTTCGAACCGATAATGCACAAAGCTTTAGCACCACCACCTATGGTTCTGGGGGCTACCAGCTAGAGCTTGATCCAGGTACCTATGAAGTCAGCTTTTCGGGAGGTGGACTGAGTGACACCTTCCAGCGCTATGTCACCATTAGCGATCGCAACATCAAGCTAGACCTAGACACCGGCCTCAGCCAAGCACTCCAGCCCCTGCGCCCTCAAAGTGGCCAGGTGCAAAGCCAACCTGCCGACATCAAAACCCCAGCTTTCATTGCTTGGGACACCGTGACCAGCATGGTCTCCAGCTTTCAGCTAGATGCCCCCAATCTCACGGCTTCAACAACCGCCACGGGTCGCACCATTGAAGACACCAACTGGAAACTCCAGACCACTGGCGATCTCAATGGTGATGGACAGGACGATGTTCTACTGCGGAACTTTGTCTCTGGCCAAAACTTACTGTGGCAAATGACCCCCTACGGAGAAGCGATCGCCGGAGAGCGTCTCATTGGCCGCGACGTCAAAGATCCCAACTGGAGCCTCGTGGGCACCGGCGACTTTGACGGAGACGGCACCAATGACATCCTGCTACGCAATGAAACCGCCGATCAGATCGTCGCTTGGTATATGAACACCGACGGCACGATCAAAGGCGAAAGCCTAGTGGGCCGTGGCTTCGGCGATAGCAACTGGAAGATTGTCGCCACCGCAGACTTTAATGGCGACCAGTTCACAGACATCCTGCTGAACAACTCATCGGCAGGCCAAACCCTACTCTGGACGATGAATGGCTCAAGCATCATCAGTGAAGCCCTAGTGGGCAGAACCGTTGACGACCAAAGCTGGCAGATTGAAGGGGCGAAGGACTTCGACTCCAACGGCACAACTGACATCTTCTGGCGTCACAGCTCTGGCATAGGACTGCTCTGGAACATGGCAAGCCCTACCGGCATTGCTCAAGAGCAAATCATTGCCAATGTCCCTGACGGCGCTTCTCAACTGGTTCTATAGGCGCATAGCGCTCATGAGGTAGGCCAACGACTTAGTGATTGTCTGCCAGCTCTATGGACGACAAACTGGGATGTGAGCGACCAGCCTCCGAACCAGTCCTCAGGCAAAAGTCCAAAAGAAAAATACCCTACAGATTGAGTGAGTCAATCTGTAGGGTATTTTTCTTTTGGAATACGGAGATTTTTAGCGAAATAGAAATCCCTGAACAGGATAGAAATACAGGTTAAAAAATCATCAAATCAACAGCGGGGAACAAAGTAATAAGCTCTCTCGTCAAAGCAAAGTTCCCTTCCGCAAAAAGGCCTAGAAAAATCGTTTTTACAGTTGCCGTTTTTACACAGCGTTGTTAACGTAAGACAAGTGTGAGTCAAGTCACATTTATACGGAGTGAGGGTAATTCCCGCTCCATTGGTCACTCTACCCGCTGCCTTGGAATCTAAAGCGCCTGCGCAACCTTGCAAGCCTTAAAGCTCCTATGGTGGTGTGACGTCAACACAACTTCCAGATGTTAGATCTGCTTACAAGCAAAGCTTCTCAGCCCTTTGATGCTGGGAGATGCCCTTCACATTCCCGAAGCTGCTGATTTACGGCAGGCTCGAAGCAAGCTGACCCTTTTCTCAAACATCTGCAACTGCTATTTTGTCGTTTTGCTCAGCCCCTGGCGTAGTCAATGCCAGCCTCGCAAAACGAGTTAGATAGATAAACGCCACCCCGTCTTGCCCTCAAGCGTAGGGATTCGAACGACTCACTTTAATCGTTCGGAACAGGTTAACTATGTCTAATCAAAGCAAATAGCAGGCAATGGGTCTAAAGCTCCTAACTTCTGACTTTTGAGAAGTCTTTCAGCTAGCTATAAGAGCCTTTAATCCAGCCAAAAGTGAATTCCTAACACATCGAACGTCATTCATTTAGACCTTCGGCAGGAATCGTTTACCCAAACTGGAACTATCCGGATTCACGGCCTAAATTCACAGATCGAGTTCACAGAAAACTAGCTCTCATAAGGAATATCAATATGGCTACTCCAACAGCTCAAGAGCAATACATGCTCGAATTGGTCAACCGCGCTCGTGCCAATCCCAATGCAGAAGCCCAGCGTCAAGGTATTGACCTCAACCAAGGTCTCGCGAACGGAACCTTGGACGGCAGCGCCAAACAAGCATTAGTCTTTAATTTCGACCTGATTGACTCCTCTCGCAGCCATAGCCAGTGGATGCTGGACCAAGACCAGTTCTCTCACACTGGAGCGGGGGGTAGCAGTGCTGGCGATCGCATGCGCCAGGCCAACTACGACTTCACGGGCAACTGGACCTGGGGCGAAAACATCGCCTACCAGGGCAGCACAGGCAATATCAATCCCACCACCACCATTGCCGCCGAACACAACAGCCTATTCAAAAGCTCCGGCCACCGCACCAATATCCTCAGCGACAACTTCCGCGAAATTGGCATCGGCGCAATAGAGGGCGAGTACAACGGCTACAACGCCTTGATGACCACCCAAAACTTTGCCAGATCTGGCAATGATGTATTCCTCACAGGGGTTGCCTTCGACGATGCGGTCACCGATGACGACTTCTACACTGTGGGTGAAGGCTTAGGCGGCATCACAGTCACAGCGACGAATACAACAACCAACCAAACCTTTACAACTCAAACCTATAGTTCCGGTGGCTATCAGCTCGCCCTAGACGCGGGCACCTATGAGGTTGACTTCTCTGGTAACAACCTGGGAGATGTTGCTGAGCAAACAATCACCATTGGCAACCGCAACGTCAAGATCGACCTCGCCACCGATCAGCTCCCAGCTCCAGCGCCTAGCCCCGAACCTGAGACAACTCCTCCAGCGGAGCCTGTCGAAGACACCGAGCCATCTCAGCCTGAAGACTCCATGGAGGAAACACCCGCCGACGAGACTCCTGTCGAGGATGCCCCGGTCAACGAGACTCCTATGGAAGAAACGCCTGTTGACGAGGCACCTGCTGAAGATGCCCCGGTCAACGAGACTCCTACGGAAGACACACCCGTTGACGAGACTCCGGTCGAGGATGCCCCAGTCAACGAGACTCCTACAGAAGAAACACCTGTTGATGAGACTCCGGTCGAGGATGCCCCAGTCAACGAGACTCCTACGGAAGAAACGCCTGCCGACGAAGCTCCTGTTGAGGATGCTCCGGTCAATGAAATTCCAATGGAGGACAGCCCAACCGCAGGAGATACTCCTGAGCCCGCTGAACCTATGGAAGAGTCTGGCAATAACCTGATTGAAGGCACCAATGGCCGCGATCGCCTCCGGGGCACCACCGCAGACGATGAACTCCAGGGCATGGAAGGCAGCGATCGCCTCTTCGGTCGTGCAGGCAACGACCTCCTCATGGGTGGCAAAGGCAACGATCGCCTCAATGGCGGTCGTGGCTCAGACACCCTAGTAGGTGCTGATGCAACGACTGGTGGCGTCGGTGAAATCGACATTCTCCATGGTGGCGCTGGCAGCGACCTGTTTGTCCTTGGCGATGCCAACCAGGCCTACTACAACGATGGTCAGGATGGAAATTGGGGCACAGGCGACTTTGCCTTTATCCGTGACTTCAACGCCAGCCAGGGGGATACGCTCCAGCTCAATGGCGAAGCCTCGGACTACAACCTGTACAGCATGGGCAGCTGTGGCGATGCCCTCTTCCATGGCGACAATGAGCTTATTGCCGTGATTAAGACCCGAGGTAATGAGGCTTTGGCTCTAGACAGCAGCGCAGTTGAGTTCGTCTAATTGCCCTAGCAACTCATAAAGTCATGAGAAGTCACCTTGAGAACACCTAGCCATTCCAGCGATCGGGAGATGTAGTCGTCCAACATAGATGCTGTTGGCAATTACTGCTTTCCCATCGCTAGGATGGAACTGGCCAGAGTTTTAGCAATTAACTCTGGCCAGTTTTTTGCGATTGCCTCGCAAGCTTCCAGAGGAATCGCCTCACTATGTCTATCCTTCGTCCCCGCCTCTGGAGCCTAGGCATCATTGTCTTGCTCATAATGCCCTTTGCCCTTTGGGCCATCCGCAACCCAGCAGCGGCATCACTCCAGCTTGCTAACGCAATGGCGCAGGTTCCTGGCGATCGCCTCCAAACAGATCTCGCCTACGGCACCCACCCCGAAAACAAACTCGATATTTATCTCCCTCCCAAATCACAACAGACCGCCGAACAAGCTGATGCTCCCGTCATCGTCTTCTTCTACGGAGGCTGCTGGGGAGCCTGCCTCAAATTCTATAAACCCGACTACCGCTTCGTTGCCCAGTCCTTGGCTAAGGAAGGCTACATCGTCGTCCTGCCCGACTACCGCTACCATCCCAACGTCAAATTCCCGGCCATCATGGCCGACGCCACCGACGCCGTGGAATGGGTCAGCGACAACATTGAACAATACGGTGGCGATCCAAACCAGATCTTCCTCTCCGGCCATTCTGCCGGAGCCCAAATGAGCGCACTACTCACCCTCAACGAGGATTATCTACGCCCCGAAATCCACCGCAATGTCAAAGGCTTTATTGGCCTAGCAGGCCCCTACGACTTCCTTCCCTTCGACCAGACCTACCAACCCATCCTCTTTGGCCCGGTCGAAAACTATCCCATCTCCCAACCGATAAACTACGTTGACGGCAACGAGCCTCCGCTGCTCCTGCTTTATGGCAATGACGATAGCGTTGTTTTTCCCCACAACATTGAAAATTTATCTGAAAAAGTAACCCAGCTCGGTGGCGAAGTGGAGGTTCATCGCTACGATGGAATTGACCATCCTGGGCTTGTCGGTGCGCTGTCCGTGCCTTTCCGAAACCGCCAGCCCGTCTTCGCCGACATCCTCAACTTCCTCGACCAGCATCGTCATTAGATATCTGCCGTGACCAGCCTACTCAGCCGCATTCCCAATCCCTTCACCCTACTCAATGGCTTCGTCATTCCCGCCGAAGGCATCCTTAGCCGAGGCAGCTATCGCAGCATTTTGAGTCTGGGCAGCGTGGGTAGCATTCTCAGCATTGGTAGCGTCGGCAGTATTTTGAGCGTGGGTAGCGTGGGTAGCATCCTCAGCATTGGCAGCATCGGCAGCCTGATTAGCTTTGTTAGCTTTGGCAGTATTTTGTCGCTGTTTAGTGTCAATAGTATTTTGAGCGTGTTTGGCTTTGGGGCAGGCGATCGCGACGGCTTCTAGCTGCAAGGCAGCCATCTGTCAGGATTCCGCCAAGATCCCGAGGACAAAATAGATGGATCGTATAATAATTAACAGCAAACGTAGGGCTCTAGAGACCCAATCCGAGAGTCTATTCTCGGAGGGTTGCCTTTACAAGCTATTTATATGAATTTCTACGGTTCGAATTGAACGAGATTGACCATGTCTAATAAAAAACAATTACAAGACAGGCTTAAGCAACAATATGGAATCAACAAAAACATCAGCCAAGATTTATCTCCTGTCAATTGTGAACAAATCCTGTCGCTACTAGAAGCAGAAACTAGCGTTCAGGAACTCGTTGATGCACTCATCAATAAGAACACGGAACTTAGTAACAACAATCGCCATTACGGCACTCTGAGAAGTAATGCAGAGAAACAGCTAAGAAAGACCCAGGCGGAATACGAAAAACTCCAGCAATCCATTGCAGAAGCTGAATCTCGCAACGATGGCCTGCGAGCGAAACGTGGCGACCTAGATAAAGAGCAAGTTGCGCTACAAAAACAGATCGACAATCTCAAAGCTCAAAATAAAAAGCTCAGTGGCACTGTCCAAACCCTGGAGCGAAAAACGGAAACTTTAACGGACGTTAACGAAGAACTGAAGCGGGATAACAAGGCTCTCAAGAATCTGGTCGATCAAATTCGACTAAAGCTGGCGATCGACATCAAACGACTCATGCGCTACGAAGATAGCGAGATTCGTAAAGCCGCAGCACGCCTCTTTAAGTGGACTCAAGGCTAAGGAAATCCCATGGCATCAACAAAGAAGCCTGCCAGAAGCTTTAATGGCATGACCTATCGGGAAGTCCAGTGCAGCAACAGTAGCCAGCGCAGCCAGCTTCCCAAGCCACAGCAACAGCAGATTAAGCAATCAGGCTTCCGCAACGTGGGCTGGGAGAACGTCATTAACCTCTACAACCATCTCGAAACGCTCCAGGCCAAACTGAACGATGAGTTACCTAGCCTGGAAACCCTTTTTCTAGAAGCAGACCGTATCGGCAACAAATACCAAACCGAGACAGAGCGACAAGCTTTCACCCAAAAGATGGCTGCTGTTTCCACCGAAATGTCGGAACTAATCGACCAGCAGTTTCCAGACACCGAAGCCGAAATCATCAGCTTCAAAGGCAAGCAGAAGACAAACAGGCGTTCTAAAAAGAAACGCTAATCCAGCCGACTTAGCCATTCCAATAATCCCGTCAGATTCCACGTCCAGCCCATGCCCCAAAATGATCTCCCAGAAGAACAAAGCTTAGAACAACTCTTTCAACAAGCAGATGCACTGGGCCAGAAGCGATACCACCGCCTCACCCCAGAAGACTTCGAGAACTATCGCAAATACGACTACTGGCGGAACATCAACGGCGACGGCGAATGCGGCAGCACGAAAGAAAGCAAAGAATGGGTTCGCCAAAATTCAGGCTATAGCTGCCCAGTCTGCCAAGAACGCTTCAGTACTCCAGGACATCACAGAACCATTGACCACAAACTGCCTCGGGCTCAATATCCCTGGCTCTCCCTAAACTTCGCGAACTTATGGGTCATTTGCTTAGCCTGCAACCAAGAGAAGGCCGAAATGCACTGGTTCGAATATGAGCATTACATGCTCACTCATCGCGCTGAGCAATATGACAATGTCCTCACGGCAAGACCCAATCAACTCATTAAAAATCTGAGAAAGACATAAAGTTCAATAGATTTGGCGCAAAACCCATCACACAAGCTGAAGTGCATCACAGAAGTTAAATGTTGCATCTTCACCCAACCATGAACCCCAAATCTATTAAGAATTTGTTAGCGGCTGCATTTGTTATTACCTTACCGCTGCTCGCTGCTCCCCGCCCCGCCCAAGCCGAATCCCTACGCTCCTTCTGCAAGTACGTCCCCAACGACAATAATGCATACACAGTCGCCAGGCCCTGCGTCTTTTCCATGCGCAAAGGCTCGGTCGACATTATCTGGGATGACGGCGCCATCAATAGCTTTGTCCCCAACCCCGAGCAGCCCTTCACCTACACCGATCAAGGCGGCGGCTTGGTTTACCAGCAATCCAGTACAGCCAATAAGACCTATCAAATGGAGCAGGGCAACCTCTTTGTCTATTGGGGAGGCGATAGCTAATTTTTCAAGCTGGCATAAATTGCCTTGAACTCCCGCTGGCGATCGTTATGCACGACGATCGCCTCCGGATAATCAACCCGCTCCAGCGAGCCTAACTTTCCACTAATAATCGACCCCACATCCGCCGACTTCAGCTCCGGCACCCAATGGCGAATATACTTCGCCTCCTTATCAAACTTCTTCGCCTGGGTATAGGGATTAAAAATTCGCAGCGGCTTCGGGTCCATCCCACTGGACGCACTCCACTGCCAGCCGCCATTATTCGCCGACAAATCCCCATCCACCAGCTTCTGCATAAAATACTTCTCCCCCCAACGCCAATCAATAATCAAATCCTTCGTCAAAAAACTCGCCACAATCATCCGACAACGGTTGTGCATCCAACCCGTTGCATTTAACTGTCGCATCGCAGCATCCACAATCGGGTAGCCCGTGCGCCCATCGCACCAAGCCTGGAACAGCCCCTCATTATTCTCCCAGGGAAACTTTTGCCACAGATCCCGATAGGGACCCTTAGCTAGATCAGGGAAAAAGTACATCGCATGTTGGTAAAACTCCCGCCAAGCCAGCTCCTGCTGCCAGACAATCACGCCGCGCCGCGCCTCATCAGCATCACTAGCGCCATAGGTCTCCATCGTCCGCTGCCACACATCCCGAATGCCCAGCACCCCAAACTTAAACGCAGCGCTGAGAAAAGATGTTCCCACAACTGCTGGAAAATTTCGCTGGTCGTCATAGCCCAGAATCGTCTGCTGCCCACCGCAGAAATTAGCCAATTGCTCATAAGCAGCAGCACTCCCCGGAGCCAACGGCAGCTTTGCATCCCAACTAAAGCCCAGCTCCTTCAGAGAAGGTAGCTCAGTTGCCCCTGCACCCACTGCTTGCTCACGCTCCGCCGCCGACAGTCCCTCACAGCCCGCCAAAGTCTCAACGGGTTTCGCCTTCGCCTGGCCAAACCAATTCTTCTTAAACGGCCCATAGACCGTATAGGGATCGCCCTTGCCGCTGCGAATCTCCCCCGGCGCATGGAGCAACTGGTCCCAGCGAGCATGGACCTCAACTCCCTGTTCCTTCAGCGCTTCATAGACAGCCTTATCCCGAGCCTTGGCATAAGGCTCCACATCTCGATTCCAGTAGCAAATCTTGGCATCCAGAGCCCTGGCCAGCTCCGACAACTTCTGCTCCGGCTGCCCCTGCAAAATCAGCAGTTCACTACCCGCTTTCTGATAATCCTGTTGCAAGGCTTCCAAGCAGCCCAACATGTATTTCACCCGCGCCGGGGCCACATCATCCGCCTGGAGAATGCCGGGGTCTAAGCAAAACACACCCGTCACCCCAGGGCCATGCTCTCGCGCCGCCGCCAGCCCTACGTTATCTACAATGCGAAGGTCTTTGCGGTGCCAAAACAGGATGCGGTCAGTCATGGAGAGCGGTAGCGATCAGCGCGATGATCTTAGCAGTCTGTCCACCGATATTTTGCGCCCATCTAGCTCAAGAGTCCCTTGGGTATAGTCTTGCTCAATCCGATAGCTTCCCCCCAGAGGTTCAGCGTAGTGGCGTAATGATTTCTGCTTCAAATCAATCACCAAATAATGGGGAATGCCAGCGCTGGCATAGATATCTCGCTTCAAGCCCTGATCTTTCACCTGACTCGAAAAGGCATACTCCACAGCCAAAATCACTTCATTGGCGATGGGATGGCGATCGCTATAGTCGCGCTCCCTCACAATCGCCACATCCGGCTCCGGCTCAGACTCCGCCAGCGTAATCGGCTTCCCCTGGCGTGCCCACCAACCTTCACCAAAGCACCGCTCCAGATACCGCGCCGAAGTCTCACAGCGCTGGGCATGTTCAGGACCTTCTGGCGCCATATCCACAATCTCTCCATTCAGCAATTCGCATCGCGCATCCGCCAGAACCCCAGCTTCCACAATGCGGTGGTAGTCTTCAACGGTCCAGCGGTGAGTCAGTAGCGTTGCCATGGGTGAAGTCCAATCCCTACATCCACTTTAAAGGTCCAAATAAGGCTTCGCCAGCCAATAGGCCGTCACAATGCGCGAATCGATCGCCCGCCCCGACCGCAACTCCGCCTCCAGCTCCGCCCCCGTCATCAGCACCACCTCAATTTGCTCATCCTCATCCTGGGCAGGCGGCAGCTCCAGCTTCTCCAAATCCATCGCCAAATAGGGATAGATCACCTCATCGGAATAGCCCGGAGCCAGGAAAAACTCACTCAACTTCTGCCAGCGGTGGCCGCGATAGCCCGCCTCCTCCTCCAGCTCCCGCTTCACCGTCTCCCCCGGATCTTCCCCCGGCTCCAACGTTCCCGCCGGAAACTCCAGCAGCCAGCCCTCCGTGGCAAAGCGATATTGCCGAATCAGCACAAACCGGCCATCTGCCAAAACTGGCACCGCCAAAGCCCCACCGGGATGCTGAATCCAATCGCAGGTGGCTTCCACGCCATTGGGAAGCTTGAGCGTGCTGGACTCAAAGCTGTATTTCTTACCGTTGTATTTGAGATGCTGCTGCAACCGTTCGCTGGGTTGTTTGGCATCCGCAGATTGAGATTCTGAAGCCATGGCGATCGCATCCTAGAGCTGTTCCACACCAGAGCAGTCTACGATTTTAAGGAGATCCGCGATCGCCTCCCCCAACACCGGATGCCGCCAATCCGGCACAATCTCCGCCAAAGGCACCAACACAAAACCCCGCTCCGCCATCCGGGGATGGGGTACTTGCAAATCGGGTAAGTTAATCACCTCATCGCCCCACAGCAAAATATCCAAGTCCAGCGTCCTCGGCCCCCAGCGCTCCAATCGCACTCGGTCAAAATCCTGCTCAATGCCCTGCAAGCCAGCCAGAAAATCAGACGGAGAACAAGTCGTCCTCACCACAGCACAGGCATTGACATAGTCCGGCTGGGGCGGGCCAATCGGCTTCGTCCCATAGAACGAGGAAACAAGCTCCACATCAACATCCTCCATAGCTCTGAGCTGTGCTAGCGCACCTCTCAAAATCTGCTGTGACTCTCCCAAATTACTCCCCAAACCAATTGCCACCCGAGTCCCCTGTATCGCCATTCAAGCCCTAACCTTAACCACTGCATTTGAGAACATTCGATGAACCAACAAGCCCTAGCACAACACCTTAAAATACAATTTCCCCGAAAGCAGAACTTCCGGGGAATAACACTCACAAAATTGAGTGAGTTTTCTATATTGAGTTGTACGTAGCTTTAGGCAGCCCTACTTGGATTCTGGGAGAAACAACGAACCATCCAGACATCCGAAATAGAGCTGCAAGCCTGTTTAGATTCCAGGCTTCTTCTTGTCCTTGAGATAAGACTCCAAAGCCTGAGCCAGCAGGTCCGTAGGATCATCGCCTAAAGGATTAGGCTTAGTAGAAGGCTCAGTCTCAGGCTTTTTAGACTCAGAAGCAGTCAGAGTCAAAACAATGGCAAAAATGGCAAAAATTGCGATCATTGGCATATGACTATGTACCCCCTGAGAGAGGTACTCAAATGAGCATTTTTCCACTGCTTACACAGCGGTATCGTTTGAGAAGCGATGCAGCAGATTGAAGCAAACCAAACCGAACAATATTGCTCAGATATGCATTGGGATAGCTCCCTGCTTCGGTTGTTGCTCGCCTCTGTGGAATTACTACAATATGGCTGAAGAAAATTCCGCAAGCGCTTATTTATATAGTAGCTTCACTGAGAGAAACCTGCCGTGACAGAGGCCATAAGAGATGACTTTTGTAAAGTACGATGCTTCATCCTCCAGCGAGGGCGACATTCCATGTACTTGAATGTCGCAATTTATCAGGATGCTGCGGAATACATCAGTTTATCACGGTTCGCGGAAGGGGGAACATTCAACCTCCTGGCAATCGCTAGCCTGGCAACAGCATTCGGAACACTCGCAGCTTGCCAGGATGACAGCTCAACCTTCCCTCTTTCGCTCCCTTCCCCCCGGCCAACGCCTTTACGCATTATGGAAATTTAGTCGACCACACACCATCATTGGAACGACTTGTAGCACCCTCAGCCTATTCCTTCTGAGTGGATCCCAAAACCCCAGCCTTTTCCTTTGGGCCTGGATTGCTTGTCTCTGTGGCAACGTCTATATCGTTGGGCTCAACCAACTCACGGATGTCGCCATCGATCGCATCAACAAGCCCCATCTCCCCCTCGCCTCAGGAGAATTCTCACGTCGGCAAGGTCAAGGCATTGTCAGCTTCACCGGCATTGCAGCCCTGGCGATCGCCCTCCTCGCCCTTCCCCAAAGCCCCTGGCTCTTAGCGACGGTGGCAATCAGCCTCGCCATCGGCACGGCTTATTCTCTCCCCCCCTTTCGCCTCAAGCGGTTTCCCTTCTGGGCATCGGTTTGCATCTTCACCGTGCGCGGCGTAATCGTGAACCTCGGCCTGTTCTGGCACTTTGCGGGCAAGTTCGCCTTGCCTCCCAGCTTGATAGCCTTGACGATATTTGTCCTATTGTTCACCTTTGCCATCGCGATCTTCAAAGATATCCCCGACATGGAAGGCGATCGCCAGTACAACATTTCCACCTTCACCTTGCGCCTGGGAGCGAGACGGATCTTCAACCTCGCCCGCTGGGTGATCACCTTCTGTTACGGGGGCATGGCGATCGCGGCCACAACTGCCCTAACGCCAGCCAACTTACCGCTGATTCTTTTCAGCCAAGGCATCCCGCTGGGCCTCTTTTGGCTTCTTAGCCAGCGCGTCAACCTCAAACAGCGCCGCAGCATCACCCTCTTCTACCAGTTCATCTGGATTCTTTTCTTCGCCCAATACCTGACGTATCCTCTCGCCTTCTAGCGTCGGCTCAGAGCAAGATCTCAACTAAACTAGCTGGCAAGGAAACAGCACTAGGGACTGTTTCCTTGCCCTTTTCCATTGCGCACCGCCCATGCTTCGTCTCTCCCAAGGGCTCCTCAGTCTCCTGGAAAGCTGTCCTCGAAAATTCCAATACAGCATCCTCGAGCAGCTAGCCCCACCCCCTGCGGAAAGCTTGCAAAACAGTCTCGATTGGGGCAATCGCTTCCACTTGCTGATGCAGCAGGCTCAGCTTCAGCTCCCCCTAGGGCCATTGCTCAATGGCCAAGCTGCCATGCGCCAAGCCTTCGAGGCACTACACCAAGCCAATCCTCAATTATTAACGCCCAGCCCCAGCGCCCAATACGACAGCGAACACCTGCGCAGCTTCAGCCTGGGGGGCCATAGCTTTACGGTCATATACGATCTCCTCATCCGCGAGGCAAACCAAGCTCAAATCCTAGACTGGAAAACTTATCCAAAGCCGATTAAGGCTCAAACTTTAGCGAAAGATTGGCAAACCAAGCTCTACTGCTTTGGTCTCGTGGCCACTAGCCACTATGAGCCAGACCAGGTTTCCATGACCTATTGGTTTGTACGGGGGAAAGACAACAATAGCCAGCCAGAATCACTCCCCATTAGATATAGCCAGCAAAAGCATGAACAAATTGCAGCGGAAATCCTAGAGAAAACAAATCAACTGAATCTCTGGATGGAGCAATACCAGGAAGGCCAAGCATTGCCCCAAATCCAACTTGGGAAAACCTGCGATCGCTGCAACTTCTTTAATCGCTGCCGAGGACAAATCGGGCAAACGAAAGCAGAATTTTCAGTTGATCTAGAGGCGATCGCAGAAGTGTCACTCTAGCGTTAACAAGACTTGCTCAGACTCGCTATATTGTGATTAACAAGAGAGATCAAAGCCCATAGAACTGTTTATGCATCCGCATCTTCAGCCATAACTCCACGGGTTAAAACCATGATGATAATAATCATGGCAGGAATAGCAACGCCCATAGTCAATTCTCCAGAAGTCCAATTTCAAGATGGAACGAGTGTGAGCTGAAGATCAACTTCAAAAGATTCAGCGCACAATAAGCCCTTCTGGCATTTATACGGACACCCGGCAGCCTTTACAAAAGCTTTTCAGGGATTGTACGGAATCCACCATTGAAAGGATGTAGGCGAATAAAAAGAGACAGTTTTAGTCACATTCTGTGACTAAAACTGTCTCTTTTTATGTCTAAAATAGCAGGCTAAAGTGACTCTCTAAAGTAGCTTCTGGAGCTACACCAAAGCTCGCCATTGAGTATCAGGCACAGAGAGGAGGGGAACCTCCGAAACAATCCCTGTACCGTTCATAATCCAGGCAAGGTTGTCGCCCGTACTGTAATTACGCAATAGCAAATCGCTCTGACCATCAGAGTTAAAGTCGGTCGAACCTGCGATCTCCCAGTTCACATCGGGAATATCTCGACCAATGGAGACTTCTTGCAAAATATCCGAACCGTTCATCAACCAGACGAGGTTTTGGCCCAGGCCAGCTGGGCTTTGGTGACGCAGAATAATGTCTGTTTGACCATCTCCATTAAAATCGCCTGTTCCGCTGATCTGCCAGAATGGGTCGCCAATGGCGCGGCCTACTAAACCTTCCGAAATAATATCGGTCCCGTTCATGTACCAAATCAAATTTTGGTCAGAGACATTGTTTCTGAGAACAATATCGGTCTGATTATCGCCATTAAAGTCGCCTGTTCCGGCCACCTCCCAATTAGGGTCAGGGACCAGGCGGCCGACCAATGTTTCGCTCAGAATATTCGCCCCGTCCATATTCCAGAGCAAGATTTGGCCAGAGCCGTTATAGTTCCGCAGGACAATATCAGCTTTCTGATCGCTATTGAAGTCACCTAGAGCGTCGAATCGCCAGTTCACATCGGGAATCTGGCGACCAATCACACCATCACGAACAGTCGTCAAACCATCCATGAAACGGACCAGATTGTCTCCCGAGACGGCATTGCGCAGCAGGATGTCACTTAGCCCATCCAAGTTGAAGTCACTGGAAACTGCACCAATATCAGTTGTGAATGGCAAGTTAAAGGAGACTTCCAGGGGAACGGTTCCGCTGAAATTTACAGCTGGCTGATAGGCCAATTGAGTCGGATCGGCCAGATAGGCATTAATGGCCTTCAGAGGCCCATTGAGCTGCAAGCGGCTAGAGCCATCTCCCAATGAAGCAGAGGTCACGGCCAACGTCCCGTCGCCCACAGCAGCAAAGGTACCCCCGCGATCGCGGTCTGTCAATGTGACAGTAACAAGCTCTTCAGGCGCATCGGGCAATTGAATATTGAAGCCCTGAAAGGTCTGAATCTGGCCATTGGCCACCGTTAATTGAGGAGTCGAGTCAGCCGTGCTGATAGACACCGAACCTAAGTCCACAGTGGCTGAAGCTAATGGTCCGTTATCACCTAGAAATATAAAGTTTGATTTTTCATAGGGATCAGGAGCAGTAACTGAAACGGTTGTTCCAGGAAACAGAGGATTATCCACCTCTTCAACACGATTCGGAAATGCAGAATAGTCGCGCAGTGGACCAGTCAGAATAGGCTCAGAGTCCGCAAAAAGCGTGTAAGCATCCCCTTGAATGACCAGGTCGTATTGATAATTTTGCGTTGTGACAAACTCAACAAATTCCCCTTGAGTGAAGAAGGTGCGCGTGAAGTCTGCAGGGTCAGAATCGGGTTCCAGAGAAGGGTCTGATTGAGTAGAACCATCATTTTGTGCCCAAATACGATCGTTCCAAAACCCGAGTTCAATACCCTTCTTATCTTCGCTCAATAAGACAACGCTAAAGCCAGCGCGATCATCTACACCGTCCCCATCCTTATCAGCACCACTAATACGGGGTGCATCCTGCACAGTAGCGACAAAGGACAGAACATATCCTTCATTACGATCTAGAGTTGGGAAAAGACTATTGACTAGCTCTAGGTCAGCTAAAGCAGCAGGAGCGAAAGGATTAGAACTAGTAATCTCGGCGAATAATTTGTAATTGCTAATTCCCGCATATGCATCTGCATCGCTTATCAAAGTTGCAGCACCAGGTGATTCAGACAGACTGGCCTCTCCACCCAGTAGAGGTAATCCAACTAAATCCAGGTTAAGCGTATTGTTGCGGATCTCCACATCGTCTTGAATTTTAGTCAAGTCTTGATAACTCAACCAAGGTCCACCTGGAGCAGCAGCGTTGTTTGTCGGCAGTAGGTTAGTGCGCGCATCGTAGAGAATCTGCGTGCTGTAAAGCTTAGGAGCATCTGCCAAGCCATTCACAGTCAAGCTAACCGGTGCAGCCTCTACAGCCACCGGCGCGCTGCCACCGGTATCCAATAATTGAACCGAAATCTGACGAGTAGCACTCGTGGGCAAATTTTCCGCTAGGTTGTCGAAACGTATTGCTTGCAAAAGCGCTTCGACCGTCGCCGATGTCGCCGAGCTATTTAGGCTAATCGTGAGCGGCTGACCACTCAAGCCACCGCGGAAGGTGGCAACTTCGGTATTAGCAACCAGAATTCGCCGGCCATCCAGCGTGATTCCACTACCGCCCAAAGTCAATCGATCCGAAGGCAAGGCACCGCTTGAAATCGAAACTACCAGCTGATCGCCTGACAGCCCAGCCTGCAAACCATTGCTGTCGAACGCGACCGCATCACCTAATCCAACAGCAACCCCATTTTCTGAAAAGGGAGAGGAAGGGCCGGAAAAGGTGATGCTTGCCATAAGACTCTTGGATCAAAAAGTGACTAATAAAAATTGAGCTGCTGAGCCAAATGCTCAACGACTAAGGCTTCCCAAGAGACTCATATCTATAGGTGCCTGTAGATTAATCGTAAAACTATCCTTCTCGAAGACAGTCAGCCTCAGACAAGCTTTAAGCAATACATTCAATCTGTAGAGAGACAGTGAACAACCCCTGACTAAACCAAAACATGTCCGTAGGGGGAAGACAGGTCCAAGCGAAAACAGTGACGCTGGCTCACGGCATCAGCCCCCCTAGGGGTGTCGGCCCCCAAGGGAGTTGCCTGAGTTTGTTGGGGGGTCGCCCCGGATGAGCAGTGACCCTTATCGATTTGGGGGCGATCGCTCGCGTTGACCGGACCAGCCCCATGGGAATATCCTGCGGAAGTCATGCTAAGAAAATCATCAGACTGGGTCTCAAAAGTCGTCACCGAGAAGCATGAGCGAGGGCTGACAAAAGTCCAGGGAGCGACGTTCATATCGGTAGTCTCAAAAGCCAGTGGGAGCAGCGAAAGTAGCTGTAATTACAGCTATGCCTCTAGCTTATTCCGGGACAATGGGTTTCTCCATCTACAGAATCACCCAAACCTTGTGACGAAAGAAATTGGAATTGCGCTCAGAACAAAAATATTTTGGGTGGTTGTACGGAAGGCCATTTAGGCGATTACTTACGGCCTTGTTTCTAATTCCAATGGTATATAGATGTTTTGTTAAGCAAAATCTCCATACACAAAGAAAAGCCCCTGCCAGAGATGACAGGGGCTTTTCTTTGGATTCACGAAGCCGGGCGCTTGGACAGAGCCAACTCAGCATCTCCAGAGATTCAAACCAAGTTTAAGTCACTCCAAAGACAACAACGAGCCCCAACACAGCGCCAAACACAATCAGCGCATAGAACTGGGCACGGCCGTTCTCAAAGTATTTGAGGCCTTCACCCGTGACCAAGGTGACAAAGCCAGTCAAGTTGACCACGCCATCCACAACCTTGGAGTCCACCTCTAGCACCTGGCGGGCCAGACGACGGCTGCCCTGGACGAACAACAGGTTGTTGATGTCGTCCAAGTACCACTTATTGCGGGAAAACCAATAGAGAGGCTCAAAACGCTTGGCGATCGCAGCCGGATCAATAGTCTTCGTGCGGTACATCAGCGAAGCCAGGGTAATGCCAATCAAGCCAATTCCCACAGAGCTGCCACCGTTCACAAGAAACTCCATCAAGTCCACCTCATGGGCAGCTTCGATGACTTCGTTCGGCGGAAAGATGAACGCCTCAAACTTATTGGCAAAAGGCGTCCCAATCAAACCAATCAACGCTGCTGGGATGGCTAGGAGCATCAGCGGCAGTGTCATGGTTATGGGAGATTCATGGGGCTCCGACGCATGGTGATGGTCGCCATGGTCGTCGTGACCATCATGGTCCGCCGTTGCAGCCAGCTCTTGCTTCTGCATAGCACCAGGGCCAAAGGCAAAAACGCCAGCAGCTTCAGCCTTAAGTTGGCCCTTGATCGTCGTATCCGTGCCTCGGAAGTCCCCTTCAAAGGTCATGAAGTACATGCGGAACATGTAGAACGCCGTCATACCGGCAGTGGCATAGCCAATCAGCCACAGCACCGGGTTGGCCTGGAAAGTCGCCCCCAGGATTTCATCCTTAGACCAGAAACCAGCAAAAGGCGGAATACCGGAAATTGCCAGAGTGCCCACCAAGAAGGTCAGTGACGTCGCAGGCATGTACTTGCGCAGATTGCCCATCAGGCGCATATCCTGGGCCAAGACCGCATCATGGCCCACAACCTCTTCCATGCCGTGAATCACCGAGCCAGAGCCCAGGAACAACATGGCCTTGAAATAGGCATGGGTCATCAGGTGGAATAGACCAGCGGTGTAAGCACCAACGCCCATGGCTAGAACCATGTAGCCCAGCTGGGACATCGTCGAATAGGCAAGGCCCTTCTTAATATCGTTTTGGGTCAGGGCGATCGTAGCGCCAATAAATGCTGTGATTGCACCCACCCAAGCAATGAAGTTCATCACTGCCGGTAACTGCTCAAACACAGGGAACATGCGAGCTACGAGGAACACGCCCGCAGCCACCATGGTCGCCGCATGGATCAGCGCTGAGATGGGGGTCGGGCCTTCCATGGCGTCCGGCAGCCACACATGCAGCGGGAACTGAGCTGATTTGGCCATCGGTCCCATAAAGACCAAAATCGCAAAAATCGTAGCCAGGCCAGCACTCAGAGCGCCGGAAGAGATCAGCGTCTCTAAACGCTCACCCATCAGCGCAAACTCGAAAGTCCCCGTCGCCCAATAGAGGCCCAACATGCCGAGCAAGAGACCAAAGTCACCCACCCGGTTTGTGACAAAGGCTTTCTGACAAGCATCAGCAGCGCCCTTACGGTCGTACCAAAAGCCAATCAGCAGGTAGGAACACATGCCCACCAGCTCCCAGAAGACATAGATCTGAACCAAGTTAGGGCTCAGAACCAGGCCCAGCATGGAGGCACTAAAGAGGCTGAGATAGGCGTAGAAGCGAACATATCCTTTGTCATGGGACATGTAGCCATCGGTGTAAATCATCACCAGCATCGCCACCGAGGTGACCACCGCCAACATTAGAGTAGTGAGGTGATCGACGGTGTAGCCCATATACAGGTGGAAGTCACCGGCTGCGGCCCATTCAAAGGTCCGCAAATAGGTTTCGTGACCCTGGATTTGGCTCCACAGGAGCGCAAAGGAGAGGGTCGCAGCTGCACCCATCAGGGTGAGAATGACGATCGCATTTACCTGGCGCAGTTTGTTGGTTGCGTCATTGAACGACAACAGTCCAATGCCAACCAACATTGCACCGAACAGCGGCAGGACTGGAATCAGCCATGCGTAGTCGTACAGAATTTCCATTACTTGGCCTCGGCTCTGGTTCAGATCCGCTAGAACTGGGTCTGGGGCA
>CALLAT010000110.1 GCA_938002085.1 uncultured Pseudanabaenaceae cyanobacterium | reverse complement strand
ACTGGGTTCGACCTCATTGGGGACAGGGCGGAAAGCGCACACCAGCTATGGCCATGGGATTCATCACAAGACCTATCGCGATTGCCGAATTACTTTTGAGTAGGAGCTTTAAGAGCTTCACTCTTTAACTGGACAGTGCCCGCGAGACCTACGAGGACTTGATGGCGATCGCACGCAGTGTTGATTTCCTAGTCGCTCACGAAATTATCTACGCCGCTCCGCTAGTTGCCGAAACGCTTCAACTACGCTGGGCTAGCTGCACCTTAGCGCCCAATGCCTTTTTCTCAACCTACGAGCCTTTGGTGACTTCGGTCTATCCCGCTTTGGCCAAACTACATCGGTTTGGGCCAACTGCAAATGGCTGGGTTGTAAAGGCAATGAAGGCGATTACAAGCTCTTGGGTGAGGCCCTTGCACCAGTTGCGAGAGGAGCTAGGATTGCGGCCCATTCAGCATCCCATCATTGGTCCAGATAAGCATTCCCCCTATCTAGTTCTGGCGCTCTTCTCATCAGCTCTAGCCCAGCCTCAACCTGACTGGCCCGCGAATGCTGTAATCACAGGTTTTACCTTCTATGATGGCAAGCCAGGGCAGACTCTAACACCTGACTTGCAAATGTTTCTTGATGCGGGTGATCGGCCTTTAGTCTTCACGCTAGGATCAGCAGCCGTAAAAACTGCCGGTGATTTTTATGCTAGCAGCGCACAAACTGCTGAACAATTAGGCTGCCGGGCAGTTCTGTTGTTGGGAGACAATCCGCCACCACCAAACCTATCAAAAGCGATTTTCACCAGTGCCTATGAACCCTATTCAGAGTTGTTTCCCCTAACAAAAGCAATCGTCCATCAGGGAGGGATTGGAACGACAGCGCAAGCATTGCGATCAGGCAATCCTGCGCTTGTTGTACCTTACAGCCTTGATCAACCCGATAACGCTGCTAGAGTTCAGCGATTAGGCACAGCCCGAACAATTAAGCGCGAGCAATACTCAATCTCTCGTGTAGTAAACGAGCTTAACGAGCTAATGCGGGCAACGAGCTATGCCACAAGGGCTGCGGAAGTCAGCGCCATTGTACGAGCAGAAGAGGGGGGCAAAGTCGCTTGCGATGCAATTGAAGCTGAACTCAAGAAGCTAGGCTAGTCCGCTGGCTCCAGCCGAATCAGCTGTCCATTGCTGTCATCCGTCAGCACATACACAAACCCATCTGGCCCTTCCCTCACATCCCGCACTCGCTGATCAAACTCAATCACCTCGCTCAGCAGCCCTGGCTCATCGGGCTGAATGCGCACCACCTGCTTAAACTTCAGCGCGCCTGCAAAGACATTGCCCTGCCACTCCGGTACGGCATCGCCTCGGTAGACGGCTAGGCCCGAGGGGGCGATGGAAGGCGTCCATTCCATCAGCGGGTCAACCATACCGGGCTGCGAGGTTGCCTCTGCCACTGGGCGACGGCTGACGTACTCTTTGCTAAAGCTGACGACTGGCCAGCCATAGTTGGCTCCGGCTTCCAGCACATTCAGCTCATCGCCGCCGCGAGCGCCATGCTCAGTGGACCAAACTTCGCCAGTTTGGGTATCAACAGCTAGGCCCTGGATATTGCGGTGGCCGTAGCTCCAGATTTCCGGCTTGGCGTTGGGCTGGTTTACAAAAGGATTGTCGGCAGGAACAGAGCCATCGTCATTGATGCGGATGACTTTGCCGAAGTGGGTGCCAAGGTTTTGGGCCTGGTCGCGAATGTTGTCTCCGTTGAAGCTGACGGGTGGGTTGCCGCCATCGCCGATCGCCACCAGCAACGTCCCATCGGTTAGCCAAGCGAGGCGGGAGCCGAAGTGCTGGGTCTCCGCTTTGGCATCGGCATTGGCGAAGATTTCTTGCCAATCGGTAATGGCTTGGCCGTCGAACTTGGCTCTGGCGACTTTGGTGCGGTTAGCGGATTGATTGCCGTCGGAATAGGTGAAGTAGACGAACTGGTTATTGTCAAAGTCTGGATGCAAGGCGATGTCGAGCAATCCACCCTGACCTGCGGCAAATATCTGAGGAACGCCTGGTAAGGTCTGAATCTGGGGAGCTTGGCTGCCATCGGCTGATTCGCTCCAGCGAACAAGCTGAAGCTGGCCACCTCGCTCTGTCACGAGGACTTCGCGCTCTGATAGCCAAGCCATGCCCCAGGGTCGGTTTAAGCCTTCAGTCATGATGGTTTGACGGACGCCAAAATCTGTTAAGTCGGGCTCTGAGCCAACGACGCTAGTACAACTGGAGACTACTACGGCAAGCATCGCTCCAGCGGTTAGCTTCGCAAGCATTTTGCAGATATTCTTGGCAGTCGCACCCATAGTTGGCATTTCCAGTGCAGTGTTTTGATCTTAGCGATAGACCCAGGATATGACAGCTTAACTGGGCCGCTGCATCCGGTGGATTAGGGTAAACCAACCTCAGAACTCAGTGCTAATTCCAATACTTTGGTTCATCGTTTAAGCGGCGTGCCTCTATCCTGGCAATCACGCGATCGCGATTTACAAACACCCGAAATCGCGCCTTGTCATTGTAAAAGAAGTGCCTTGCGCCATTGAAAACCGACCCCGTAGCAATCATGCCACTGCCCTTGGGCGCAAAGCTTTCAATGTGATAGCCATTCCCCAAATGCTCCATGATGGTTTGCTCTAGCTCTCCCGCGATCACCGAAACCGCACCATCTTGCACCAATGTTGTGCCCGAAACCCTCATCACCTTTCCACCACTATCAAAGGTGACTCTTGGGCCGGTTTCACCAAAGGCATTGACAGTCCATTGACCCAAATCATTCTCAAAAGTGGGTGCTCCGAGCTGTTCCAACACCTCAGCTTGACTGTCATTAATGGCCACACCATCTACAGTCCAGGCCCCTGCCTCTAAGCGCTGATCATCGCCAGCATTCACCCTTGGACCTCGGACATATCCGGCTAGGCCAAGGTGCATGAGCAGCATCTCCCCCAGCCATATTCTTCGACCTGCCATAGGCAATTGCATTGTGTCTCCCATCAATCGCTTATTCGGGCTCTGTGGCGATCGCTAATTTAGCCCCGCGAACTTTCCGCAATTCATCCATCACCTCAACCACTTGGCCATGATCTACCGATTCATCGGCGTTCACAATCACGACAATTTCAGCTTGGTCGCCCCGGAGCTGACCGACCTGATTGGTGAGTTGTTCTAGGGGGACGCGATCGCGATTCACAAACAGCTCACCATTAGCCTTGACTGTCACCAATGCCTTGAGGTTTTGCTGTTGCAACTGTCCAGTACTGGCCTGGGGCAAGTTCACAGGTAAGCCTTCTGAACGAGTCAGGGACAGGCTCGACATAATGAAGAATGTGAGGATCGCGAAGATCACATCAATCATCGGCACGATGTTGATCTGGGCTGGGATATCCGGTTCGTCGTCGCGGAGTTGCATGGATTAGATGGCTGGGTGAGAGGGGCAGATAATTCAATCTCTGGCATCAATCCTGGCCCTCTCCCTAAATCCCTCTCCCAAGTTTGGGAGAGGGACTTCCGAGCCTACCCTTCCCTCAAATTTTTGGGGCAAGGGGTCGGGGGATGGGGGCGGATTTACATTCTTACAAGAGGTCTATTGATTGTTCGGCGGTTTGGGGAGGTCGATGCGATCGTAATAAAAGTGTCGGTAGAGCAGCTCTAGTTGTCCGCCGTATTCTTCCATTAGGGCTCGCTGGCGACGGTAGAGGCTGCGGAAGAGATTGGCAAACATCAGCACAGAAATGGCAACCACAAGACCTGCTGCGGTGGAAACCAAAGCCGTACTAATGCCCCCTGTGACTTCGGCATTTTGTACGGCGTCGCCGCTGCCGAGCTGGAGTGAGGCGAAGGAGCCAATCAGGCCCAGCACCGTGCCCAGGAGGCCGAATAGGGGAGCGGTGGTGATGACGGTGTCAAAAACGGTACTGAATTGGCGCAGTAACGGCAGTTCTGCTTGGCCTGCGCTTTCTAAGGCAAGGCGAAATTCTTCCGGGGTGGGGCGCTCTAGCTCTAGGGCTGCAATAAACATGCGGGCGATGGGCAGGTCGGGGTTTTTCTTGAGCTGCTTGAGGGCTTCGCCAGAGTTTTCGCGGTAGAGCTTGAAGATGTGGCGGACGAGTTTGGGCTGGCGCTGGAGCAGGTTGGCCCAGAAAAAGCCGCGCTCGATGATGAGGGCGATCGCCATGACCGAAAACCCCAGCAGGGGCACCATGACGATGCCGCCCGCCTGAAATAAAGACACAATTGACATTGCGGTAGTTACCCAACCCTTAACAGTGCAGCAGCCCAGTTTGTCCTAAGAAACAGAAATTCATTAGTACCAGAATTTTCACCCATTACATACCGTTACGTAGGGGCTGGGTTTCCCCGCCCATCTGGGTTTTCCCGCCCATCTGCGGGGTTGCCTTCGTTCCCAGCCTTGGTTTGGGCTGAGCCGGGTAGGGAGACCCTACCCCTACCGTAGATTCTGGTTGTATTGAATTTGCATTCCGAAGTAGACCGTTCCTATCGTACTGGCTGAGCTGAAAAGCGACTATGGGGCAAGGTCTGGGTGACGTTGGCAGACTGGATTCAGGCCGCTAGGATTTCTGCGACGGTGAGCTTTAGCTCTGGGAAGCGCTGGGATTCAACAATTTGTTCCCCTACATATTCTGTGGATTCGTACAAACCATCGATGAGCAAGCAGACGGTGACGCAGTCTTTGAGGGGATCTACAATCCAATATTCTTCAATGTTGAGAACGTTGTATTCAGCTCGTTTGGAACGGTAATCCGTTTTCACAGTGGAGGGACTGACTACCTCTACAACCAATAAAGGAGCGGGCTCATTGAGTTCAATGACAGCTTCTCGCCCAGCCATTGCTTTCCATTGTTCTGTCGGAAGTACAACTACATCTGGAATGCGGGAGGTCTCCCAGCGACCGCTTTGGGGCGATCTCACACCTACGTCACCGCGAAGTGCTGTCCAGGGATGCGCCAATCGGTCAATTTCCCGATCAAACTTTTTCTCAAGGAACTTCATGACGGCGCTGTGTTTGCCAGTCCCGAGGCTCATCGCAACTAATTCTCCATTAACCAATTCGTAGCGAGTATCTGTGCCATCGTCGTGGCGCAGATAGTCCTGGAATGAGAGTTTTTCTAGGGCAACGGTCATTGCGTGATGCTTACTCGAAGATATTGGTATCTAACGGCCGATATATACATTGTAGCGATCGCACCTCAGCCATTTGCTCCAGGCCAAGCCAACTTCGTTAATCTTCAGCTTTGCAAGGTAAATCAGGTTGATATGCTTAGGAGCGATCGCTTTACTGGAGCAACCCCATGACCGAAGCCACTACCTACGGCGTGCTGGGCACTGGCCTGATGGGTGCTCCTCTGGCCCAGCGGCTCCATGAGGCTGAGCTGGATGTGACAATCTACAACCGTACAACGGCGAAGATGCAGCCCCTGGCGGAGTTGGGGGTTGGTTTGGCGGGGTCGCCTGGGGCGCTGGTGGGGACGGTGGATTGTGTGATTTTGATGCTGAGTGATGCAGCGGCGATTCGCGAGACGCTGCTAGGGGAAGATTGCCGCAGCTTGTTGGCGGGGAAAACAGTGATTCAGATGGGGACAATTGGGCCGAGTGAGAGCCAAGCGATCGCGGCGGAGGTGGCTGCTGCGGGGGCGGAGTATCTGGAAGCGCCGGTGCTGGGCAGTATTCCCCAGGTTAAGACCGGGACGTTGCTGTTGATGGTTGGAAGTACAACTGAGCAGTTTGAGAAGCATTTGCCGCTGTTTAAGCAGTTGGGGGAGACGCCGCAGCATATTGGGGCGGTGGGCCAGGCGATGGCGTTGAAGCTGGCGCTGAATCAGTTGATTGCGGGGTTGACGAATAGCTTTGCGTTGAGTTTGGCGTTTGCGCAGCAGCAGAATGTGCCGCTAGATGCCTTTATGGGGATTTTGCGGGAGAGTGCGCTGTATGCGCCGACATTTGATAAGAAGCTGGACCGGATGGTGGATGGGAATTTTGCCAATCCCAATTTCCCGGTGAAGCATTTGCTGAAGGATGTGCGGTTGTTTTTGAAGGAGGCGGGGGCGTTGGATACGGGGGCTTTGGCGGGGAGTGAGAAGACGTTAGAGGGGGCGATCGAGATGGAGCTGGCGGAGATGGATTACTCCGCTCTCTATGCGGCTGTCAGTCAGGGGACAGAACTTTAGAGAACTCCTGTAGAGTAGCTTTCTACCTTTCCTTAATCTCTTCTCTGGATGATCTATCTTTTGAGTATGTTTCTACAAGTGCATTAAATGTACTGTCAGCAAACCTGTCACTAAAACCAACAAGGAATGAAAGGATTAGAACAACTTCATCCTTGAGCTTGGATGCTCCTGTTGCATCTTTAGTTGCTCCACTTGCGAGCAAAAATAGCCCAGCCATCAAAACCAAGTAAAAAGCAGATCCTAAAACAGCTCCTTGAACAGGTCTCGTCAGAAGCCACTTAACAGCATCACTAAAATCATAAATCGGCATGCGATTGAAGCGATGAATCATTGCCGCGAAACTACCTATTAGGCTCCAGACTATGACAGGCCAAGGTATTCCTATGAGAGGCAGCTTAAGAGTCTCCATCTCTACAGTACCTGTCTGAAATCTAGTACCTTGAAGAATGCAAGAAATCATCAACCCAACAACTAAGGCGATATAGCTAATAACAGTAAAAATGGTTAGTCTGCGTTGATTTCGGTCCTGCCGAACTAATTTCTCTACCACTAAGCGACGCTCCTCTATCTCAGTCATTACTCCAACTGCTGCCTTAGTTGTTCCACTTAAAACATCTAATTCCTCAATGACTAATTTAGTAGGAGCTTGATTCAATTGATCTACTAGCTGAGTTACTACAGCTAGGTGCATTTCTGCTTCATTTTTGTATTCTTTGTGGCCAATCTTAGTTACCATATTCTTGATCAACTCATCGCAGGACATGGCTGGATTGAACAGGCTTCTGAACAGATTGGTTAGCCTTGAAATCCTTAGACTAACTTGGTCTGCGATTCGACTCAAATGTTGTTTTAGCTCAAGCTCTTCGCCACGATTGAGACTGGGAGAAAGTCTCATCTCAATTTCAGCTAACTCTTCAAGCAGAGCATTTGCAGCTTCCTTTTTTGGCAACTCAGCCCGTTTAGAATTTGTCTTTCGAGGAATTTTTAGTCGACTTGAAATATTTAAAAATGGCAACGGGATCGAGATATCTATTTTGTCAATATAACTATCAATAGTTGCTGGTTGTCGTAACTTATCTAAAGCCTCTAATGCTTCTTCTGCCGGTATTAATTCAACTAGTCTTCCACGCAGTCGCTTTATTTGCTCAATCTGCGCGCGCACTTGAATAATATTGAATTTATTCTTCGTCTTATCGTTTTCTTCGCTCTCCTTTGTCTCTTCCTGAATAGGATCGACTTGTATGTCACTGTAATTATTGACAACAGAGTTTGTAACACTTTCTAGAAAAGCAACAGAGTCTCTGTCAATGTAAGCTCCCGATATTTGTTTTTGACTTTCTTCAATAGCCTTAATGCGGCTAACTATAATATTTTTTCGCTCTATCAGAATTGGGAGTATGCCAACTTCTGAATGTGCCTCAGACGACCCCGCAACCATTACTACAGGAACACTGACAGACAAGGAAAATCTAAAAGTTCCAAATTCTTTTGAGCTTTTTATACTCTGCTCGACTGTCAAGAGGGATGCTTTCAAATCTGCTAAGTCGTATAATTTTATTTGTTCTTCTGCAAGACCGAGGGCTCGGAGTTGAGGCTCAAAAAAGGCTTTTGCTTGCTGATAAGCTGTTTTGGATATAGCAGTGATGTTCTGAGACCCCATGAAATGCCCTCTATACGCACTACTTAGACTTTAGCAACTATTCGGTCTTATGTTTTACAAGCGAAGAGGTAGTTTCAGAGCAAGAGTAGTCAAAGTTCTGTGCGTGGCTCCTGCCACCTAGAGCACATCAAGAGGCCAGAGCCTCAAACAGCCTTTTCCCAGGCAAAGCCTAGGAAACAGAGACAAGAGGTGAGCCCGGAAGCCAGCGGAACTAGGCGCAACACCTTCTGAATGTGGCTCTAGCCACAATGTGGTGTCTACTGATGCCCTAGGCAGACAGCCACATATTTATTCTGCAATGCCAGAAAGGCTGGGAATCCAGTGGAGTTAAGACCAGGCTTGCCCCAATGCCAGGGTTATTCAGTTTCGCAGCCATTCTCAGTAAAGTTACCGCCAGTTTTCTCACACTCTTCTTCGGATAAACCCTTTTGGCATCCTCCTTTCGTCATCGTTCCACCCCAAGCATCGCATTCTTCCTTGGTTATGCCATTTGCACTGCCAGAGCAAGAAACCAAAAGCGCTGAAACCAACAAAATAATTGTGCTTTTCATAACGGTAGCGTTCACGACTGTGTTCCAGCCCTAATATTCCCAAATATCCTGACCACCATCGCCATATTTCCTGGCAATCAAGATCCTTTCCAAATGAGGTTTTGTCGCTATAAAGCAACAGTCATCTTGTTCTCCAGTCAGGATAGGAGAAGTGAATTAACAAGCATTTGCCCTCGCAACATGCACTCATAAAAAAATGTGGCGTCCACTAATGCACCTAGGCGGACAGCCACATGTGTATCCTTCAATGCTGGGAGTCCAGTGGGGTTAAGACCAGACTCGCCCTGATGTCGGGGTTACTTGAACCTATAGTACTAAAGCCATATAGAAATGGGTGGGGGGGAGAGACCCCTTATAAGTTCTTGCTAGTCTATGTGTTTACACGGATGCAATCATTGTTCGATTAGTATCTTGGGTTCTTCCTTCCCAGGCTTTACCCCATTCCCCTGCAATACAACGCTAAGCTAGGTACGGCCTTGCTTTCCCCTGCCTCCGCCCATGAGTATCTTCACCCTGCAATCCGTCCAAAAGGACTTTGGCATTAAACCCATTCTCAATGAGGCGAATTTCAGCCTAGATTCCTCCGATAAGGTGGGGCTGATTGGCACCAATGGTTCGGGCAAGTCCACGCTGCTGAAGATTATTGCCGGGCTGGAACCCATTGACCGGGGCGATCGCATGGTCAATTCCAGTGTGCGCATCGTCTACCTCCCCCAAGAGCCCGACCTCGACGAAAGCAAAACCGTGCTGGAGCAGGTCTTTGCTGATAGCGGTGAACAGATGACCCTGGTGCGGGAGTACGAGGATGTCTCCCACAAGCTGGAGCTGGGCGAGGGGGACATGGAGAAGCTGATGAATCGGCTGTCTCGCTTGACCGAGCGCATGGATGCGATCGGCGCTTGGGATTTGGAAACCAAGGCCAAGATTGTCTTGACCAAGTTAGGTATTGATGACTTCGACGTTCGCATTGGCTCCCTGTCCGGGGGCTATCGCAAGCGCATTGC
>CALLAT010000109.1 GCA_938002085.1 uncultured Pseudanabaenaceae cyanobacterium | reverse complement strand
TGCCACAATGATGCATAGGGAGGGGTTGAAATCCCTCCCATCTCTGATTAGAATTAGACCCACGCTGGTGTAGCTCAGGGGTAGAGCAGCTGTTTTGTAAACAGCCGGTCATCGGTTCAAATCCGATCACCAGCTTTCTTTATTCATAAGGCTTTCAGCCATCACCCAGGCTGAGATTGTGCCCTTTAGTGGTAAATAGATGTCAATGGAAGCACAAGGGTTTCCATCCCATCTACACTAATTTTTAAGCCAATTTAAAGCCATGGCCGTGGATGTCTCGCGCACCAATCAGCAGCTCAAAGCAGCGGGGATAAAAGTGCGCCTCGTAGAAAGGGGCCGCTCAATCCAACTGCAAGCCACCTTGCCTCTCAAGCCCGGTGATAGTGGTTCTCGTCCAAAGAAACAGTACCGGCTGAATATTGGAGCCCTGGCGAATGAAGCAGGCTTGCGCTACGCCAAGAGCCGGGCGCTGGAATTAGGGGCAGACATGAGCACGCCTGGCCAGTTTTCCTGGACTAAGTGGCTCAACCTTGACAACTTCGAGCAGGCCGGTGGGCAGAAGAAGGTTCGAGTGGAGACCGCGATCGCAGATTTCAAAGCTGCCCGATTGGCAGAGTGGCCCGATAAGGACAATGAGCAAAAAGCCTACCTCTGGCGCAAACGCTTTTGGAATCCTGCGCTGAAGTGGCTAGAGCATGAATATTTGGATGATGACACCATTTTGGATTGCATTACTCACTACCGTGCTAACAGCCGGGCAAGGCAACAAATGGTGCAAATCCTCAAACGGCTCTGCACGGAGACAGCAGAGCGATACCCATCTGAACTCTCGCTCACCATTGACTGGGCAAAATATGCCGGTGACTACTCTCCTCGCAAAGCAAAGGTCAGAACCCCAAAAAATGAGCAGGAGATCTATGAGTATTGCCAGAAGATTCCAAATCCCAGATGGCGAAAAGTCTTCATGCTAATGGCTCTCTATGGGTTGCGTGACCATGAGTGTTGGCATTGCACCTTAGAAAAGGCAGGCACCTACTGGGTCGCGAAAGTGAACAGTGATACAAAGACTGGTGAGCGTATTGCCTTCCCGCTCAATCTGAAATGGATGGAAGAGTGGGTTGAATTCATCACCCATACGCCACTACCGAAGGTGACCGCTGTGGATAATACCGTCTATGGAGAACGGACTGCTCGCCAGTTCAAGCGATACGGCATTCCCTTCATTCCCTATGGCTTGCGTCATGCGGTTTCCAAGCGCGGCAGGCGCTCACTCAATATTCCTGGAACCCTGCTGGCTGAGTCTCTGGGTCACTCAGAACGAATCAACGAGATGATTTATCAGCGTCAGCTAACGAGCGAAGAGCTGGTTCAATATTGGGATGAGCATCTTAAATCTTCCTAGCGCAAGCGCTTGTCTGATGCTGTGTCTTGGGACCATACCGAGACATCGAAAACAAATACTTCAGAACATGGAACTGGTGGAATAGGGCTTGGATCAGAGGCAGACATGGAGCACTCAGACTACCTCTGTAAGCCGATATCAATCGGTATGTAGATTTTGCCTTAACCCTTGACTCTGTAAAGCTTTGGTCAACTGCTTGGAAAACAGCTCCCCGGAAATCTCCGCAAGATTTCCGGGGAGTATTGTGTTGCATCATCATTTCAAAAACCAATGATCCAGACCGTTTTGGGTTTCATCTGGAGTAGACCAATCTATCGCTTCTACACAGCTTATGCGGTAGACAATATGAACTGGATCAAATAGCCCCGATGTAGTGGTACGGCCTACAATTGTCTGTGGTAATGCCGCCTGAGTCCAGTTTGCTCCCTCTGCTCTCGGCGCTCTATCACCCCATAGTCAACACCAGCTTATTCACACTCATCATGGCGATCTAGCCTGCCGAGTAATTGGGTGATTTGTTCGGGCGAAAGTGACTTGAGACGTTCTTGAATGCTGGCAAGCTGTTGCTCATACTTACTAGGATGAGGAGTGGCATCAAACCAATTTTGCTCCAGCCGCTTTTCAATAGGACGACGCTTTTGTTCTGGCGTACATCTCTCATATAAGCGACGGAGGGTTGCCACAGAGTGGCCCATTGCATATGCCAGCGACTCCAGCTCTCGGTCGGTTAAGCCAATCTCAATGCCCCAGGTTGCCCAGATATATCGGAGTGTATGTGGGGTAGTTTTCTTGGCAATAAGTCGCTCAGCTGGAACCGCAAATGCTTTGCTATACCCAGAGTCGTGAAAAGGCTTGCCGGTATTGCATGTAAGAAAGAAGAATCCCCATCGAGCAGTCAGTGAATCGTCATCGTCACTCACATGATGGTCATCGCAGACAGGATTAAGTGACATTCTGCCTTGAGTCACCCAACGTCCCTTGAGTCCGTAGCTCCGTTTATCCCACCAGGTGTAGATGGTGTGCTTTTTTGATTTACCGAGGCTAGGAGACCAATGGCCAGAGAGCCAACGATCTATGTAGTCATAGAAGGTGATCGTTTCAGTTCCTTCTTGGAAAACCTCATTCCGCAGCACAATCTCCTGAGGGCCACCAGTTGCTTCAGTTTTATAGCTGGCAATAAAAAGGATGTAGACTCCTTGGGGGTAATCTTCACCGTTATGGCGATAGAGTCTGCAAAGGTAGTTATCGCAAGGCTGCCGCTCATCATCTAGCTGTCGCTCATGATTCGCGGGTAATGGCCAGTAGTATCCATCTGCAGGAACGTCTGGTGGCCGTTTGACAGGACAGTACAACCAAATACGCACAGTCCTTTGTTCTTCCTGGCGGCGGGCAGGACCATACACAAGCAAACCCCACATTAAAAAGAGTTGTTCACTCTTGGCAATAGCAGTCTCGAATCGCACAGTTCCATACTGGTTTTTAGGACGAGTTTCTTGACGTAATATTTCTGCAACGTCTTCTTGTAGAATTTCAAGGCCCATGCGATCTGGCTCTGGCTCTGGAAACTTCAGTCGCTCATTGCAGGTCTTTTTCTGAGTATTTTGCCATTGTTTTTTTCTGGCAAGCTTTTCATCTAAATATCGACTGAGCAATGACTCTATCGGTTGACCTTTATAGTCACTTTTATGCTGCACCTGATTACGATACAGAAAGTGATAAACCGTTTTGAAGATGGAAACGGCATCAGCCTGAGTACCTGGATTACTAGAACCTGAAAAGTCCTGTATAAACTGTAGATACTTACAGAGACGCTGCTCAACCTCATCACAGACCTCCTGCCACAGTTGCCTTTGTTCTCTACTATCGAGCTGATCCAGCATTTCAGGCGTAATCACCGGAATAATACTGCTCAGAGAGAGTTGCTCCAAAGGAACAGGCTTTGCTGCATGGTGAGCCATATATCCTAAGATTCGCTGGATTTTGGCAAGGTACAGCTTTGCCACGCTAGCCTTTAGTTTCTGGGTCACACGCCCGGGATATAAAAGATCCGTGAAGTATTTTTCAATCTCATTGAGTTCTGCTGCCAGCTTTTCTGAGGTTTCTTCTGCTTTAAGCCGATAGCGCTTGTATCTGTAATCCCGGTCAGTTAGCTTAATTGCCTGACGGGTACCTTGACCTCTCTTGTACATCGGAGGGCACAGTAGCTCATGCGGTGGCTGATAGAGGCCTTGATCTCCACACCATTGATGGCACTGAGAGACGAAAGAGCGATAGGTTGACTGACTTGACTTAGATATGCCTAGTATTTCAGCTCCTCTCTGAAAATCTGCCATGAGCTCAGCCGTTCCAGAGAGTGGCTGAGTGGCAAAGTAATCACGTGCTAGTTTCACGTGGCTTGCAGTCATTTTTGGGATACCTAGACTACTAGGTCCTCCTCGACCCTCTGAGACCATGCGGTAGAGACCGCTTTTGGTCTGTTTTATTTTGTTTTTCCGCGTTTTAGGGTTCTCTATCTCTTTAAGAGACTCGAGATATGCGTCAATTGCGGTCAGCATATTTTTGTCTTTTGGGGCCATGATATATTCCTCCTTAATTACAATTGTCGAGATTCGAAAGTTTAGTTCACACATATGAACTACTGCATTATCCTGAGAGAGATAGAGATGCTATTGGCTCTCTAAAAGATGTATTTCCACAACTCAAAATAATGATGAATGGAAATATTTTTCATCCTGAATATATTGAATGCTTTGCATTTGCATCACTCCTTTAGTGGCAATGAATTTGGCTGATTTAATTGCTGATTCCTTAATACAAAAATTTCCGGTTTGGAAATTTTTCTCCTCCTCAATACGAACTAAACCAAGTGCTGGCGCGCTGTATTACGCTTAGTAAGATTGAGAAATGACGTTCGTAATCTAGATTTTGAAGAATCTAGATTTGATGTGCTAACTCAAGCCTCAGTACCGTTGGATTTCAGGAGCTCAGGTGCCACTAAAATCAGCTCTCTATGCCCAATCAACTCCAGCAGCTCACTCCTGCTTTCGCATTGATGCTCTATACTGAGCTCATCCAGAGTGCGCTTTGTTGTGGGAGTAATTGAAATTGTGGTGGACTTCTTTTTTTCACCAAATCGATTGACTGGTTTATCTCGCAAACACTTGTCTCCTGGATGAGAACGCTTCTTTCCCCCCTGCTTTTTAGACTTAGATCGTCTTTTTTTCTTAGACATGATTACTCCTGTTATGTAGATCAATCTCTTCGTGACTAGCCTTGAGTACTTGAGTATTGGTGTGTGGTTTGGCTCAATGAATTAAATGGGGAAGTGTTGAATGCTCAGGGCTCTTTCCACCTTCTCCATTGCCGTCTTGGAGTGCTCAGCAACTCACAGATTTTGCTGGGGTTGTAATGAAAACGAGGGGCTTTTGAGTCTGGCAGAGCTGCATCTTTCCAATGCGTCCCCTCTTTCAGCCAGCCCTGCTTACGCATGCGCTGTAAAGCGCGTTGCTTAAATTCAGGGTGGAAGCGTCGTATTTCCGCTGCGGCTTTTTGAGGAGATACAAATTCGCTTGCAGGTTCATCTGGTGGGCGCGCAATGGCTAGAACCAATAGTTCTAGATGATTCAGTTTTTGTTCTAAGTACTTGAGAGTTTTGTCGATTTCCATCAGTCTTCCTTCACGACTGACGGCACCTAGCACGCAAAAAATAGACAAACGGCCCCCGCCGCATTGGTTGCGTGCGAGGGCCGTTTAGGCGTGCTCGGTATTAATTTCTTAGCAGTAACTATAGCTCGTCGGAAGAGTGAATTTCTTATGCTCAATACAACTTAATTAGCTATTCAATCGCTCCTATATTTCAAATCTGGCAGATCGCCCACGTCAATACCTAGCTTAGTCGCTAGCGCGATGCTGACATATGACGGTGGACCATGCTCCTGCGGAGCCGTAAATAGCAAAATTTATCTCTGGGGATGAGTTGCTGGCCAAGTGACCCTCCTTTGCTTGTTGTGCTTGGCTTGCCGGATGTTGAGCACCACTTGGGTGAAGTCAAGAGCAGGAGTGCTCTTCGGGAGTTTTGCTTCAGTGGGTTGCGAACCACGCTTCGACTTTGGCAGCGGCGGTGGGGCCTAGGGTTTTGATTTGGTTGTGGGTTTGCTGGGCGGTGTCTTGGTCGCCAGCGAGGTTTTGGATTTTGGCTTGCATGACGAGGATGGGGATGGTGAGCTGTTTGGCTTTTTCGGTGGGGTCAATATCGAGGTGGGGGTCGTATTCTAGGGCGAGGGTGAAGTGTTCTAGGGCTTGGTTGTAGTTGCCACTGCGGGCGAGGGCTTCGCCTTGCTGGATGATGTAGGGGACGACTTTTTGTTTGGCTTGTTGTTGGATGGCTTGTTTGGCGGGGTCGTCTGCTTTGGCGGAGTGGAAGGGGATTGTTTCACCGGTGGCTTCGGAGGTGATGAGGAAACGGGCTTTGGTGGCGATGGCTTTTTCGAAGAGGGGGATGGCGGCTTCGAAGTTTCCGGCTTCGGCTTCGATGACAGCTTCTTCGGTGAGGCAGGTGCGGCAGGCGATAAGATCGGGATCGTGGGTCCAGTTGTTGTGGAGGCGTTGGCAGCAGGTGCGGAGCCAGGAGGTTGGACTCATATGCTTCCACAGCCGGATGGTGTTGTCATCACTGCCACTGACGATGGTGTTGCCATCGGGGCTAAAGGCCACTGACCTGACGGAAGAGGAATGACCATAGGCTGATGGGCTACGGAGTAGCTTTGCAACAGTCTGTCGCAGACAAGCCGGAACTGAGCCAATTAGTTTTTCAGGCAACTGTTCCTGCTTTTCCCCCATGGTCTGAGCTGCAAGGCTCAGGATTTCTAGGCTTGGGCGTTTCGCTTCAATCATTCGCTCCACGCGGCTAGCATTCACTTCCAGCTTCAGCTTCAACTTCTCCAGCTTCAGCTTCAACTGTTCTGCTTGCTCAGCCTGATCGCTCAACCGATAAAACGCCTCATCTGCCTCCCGCTCTAACGAATACAACCGAATCCGCTTCCAATCCTTCCGCACTTGCTCCAACAACACCCGCGTAATCAAATACTTCTCCTTTTTCGGCTCCTCTGCCCCCTCCCAATCTCGCCGAGCCTCGGCTAACTTCTCCGCCGTCCGCCGTACCTCTCGCTCCTCCGCCCGCCATTCCTCAAACCGCTTCCATCCTTCAATCAACGCTTCATGGGCCAGGTCCACGACCTCCCCCGGCTCCTCACCCTCCAACATCCGATCCGCCACCAGCAGCCGACTTTCAATCAAACTGCCAATCACCTCATCTAACCGAGGCCGTGCCTCCACACTCTCCGCCAGACTCAACAAATTGGCCCGAGGCTGCCGTTGCCGCATATCCGTCTCCCCCTGCCCCGTCCGCAGCAATCGCAAAAAGAGCAGCCGAATCCACTCCTGCTCCTGAGGATTGCGTTGCTTCTTAGGCCGCTCCTTAGCAAAATCCGAAAACTCAAACACTCGGTCCGCATGCAAATTCAGCGCCCGCCTCAGCCCACTCGCTCCAGCTTCCTGCTCATCAGGCTCATACTCCGTTGCCCCCAGATCTCTATAGGCCGCTAAAAGAATGCAACGCTTTGGCTCATCCACTCGCTCCTGCCACAGCTGCTCCAGCGTAAACGCCAGCAACGGCAGATACCCCGGCTCATTCGCCACATCTCGAATCAACGCCTCCACCAGCTCCGGCTCCAGCGGATAGCCCTGACGAGCAGCGGGCTTAGCAATGGCATCACTTAACCCCGCCCCCACCAACGGCGCAACATACATTGCCTCTTGCTCAATCAACTTCTTGAGTGTTGGATACTGCAAACAAGCGCCCAAAAAATCTGCCCGCATCGTAATCACTACCCGCAGCGGACAGTCCTGAACCTGAGTGACATAGGTGAGCAGTTCTAGGAAGCAGTCGCGTTCCTCCACCAATTGGTTGCTCTGCTTGTGTTTCTGTGACACTGCCTCACTGGCTCGGGTCAGCGTAAATACCTCCTCAAACTGATCCACCACCAGCAAATACTTTTGACCCGTCGCCCGCAGCTCCGCCAAAACCGCATCGAACGCCTCCAGCTCCGGCAACGTCCGTTGGTTGTCCACAAACTCCTGAATCAGCGATGAATCTTCAAGCGGCCTATCTTTCTCCATCAGTGAACCGAACGCCCGCCGCAACGAACCCAAGGGATACTTGCCCGGCTTAATCATCGGCAAAATCTGCCAAGCCTCTGCCTCATCCTGACGCAGTTGCTTCCGCACCAGCCCCGCTCGCACCAGCGAAGACTTGCCACTCCCCGATGCACCGATGATCGGGACAAAGGCGCTGCTGTTGAGGCGATCTCTTAACTTCTGAATATCGCGGTCTCTCCCAAAGAAAAATGCCTGCTGGTCCGGGTCATCCTCGAAATACTTCAAGCCTCGATAGGGACATATAGGATTACCCTTTTCATCCCGAATCGGTTCCAGCTTCACTTGCTTCTGATCCACCGTCGGATAATCCATCAACACTATGTCACTCGCCCCAGAAGCCAAATCCACCGGACGCTGCTTCGGATTATTCAGATTTTCCCGCACATACCTGGAAATCACATCCGCCGTAATCTGCCCCAAATTCTTATTGGCCAAACCCTCGGCCAACGTCTCGGTAAACGCCTTGCTGCAAGATACCTCAGAGCCTAATGACGATGCCAAAATGCAGTAGCTAAACGTTGGCTCCAGCTCATTTAATGCAGTCCGCAACACCTCATACTTCACCGCCAGTCCACTGTGGCAAGCATCAATCCACAGCACTAGCTTATTCAGGTGTCGAGCATCAGCGATTAGCTCACTCAACCGCGCAAACGATAGGCCGTAGCGCTGATGATCCGGCCTACCGTCTTTACCGATGAACAGCTCAGAATCATAGGTTGCTAAATAACCCTTGTGCTTCTTGCTTCGCTTTGTATCGCCTTCCAGGATCTGGTAACCATGCCCTGAGAAGTAGAGCAGAACATTTTTATATTCGGTGGTGGTGAGAAATTCCTCTAGCTTGGCCTCAAGCAGCTCACTTGTAATCGGTTGCTGGGTCAGTACAACCTGGGGAACGTACTGGCTAAACTTCGACCTGAGCAAATTCTGAATTGAATTCACATCATCGGTTGCATGCGGAGATAGGTTTGCGAGATTGTCATCTTGATATTCATCAATCCCAACCAAAAACGCTGCACCTTTAACCATGATGACCTGATGAATTAATCTCTACACTTTTGCCTAAACGCTGCTTCCTTCCCATATCTCCTTGATAAGTTTCTAGGAACAGGAGGCTCAGCAGCTAAATTGCCGAAGACTGTAATGCACTTACTCCCTCTCTCGTTCTAATTTTTCCACCCGCTGCTCTAGGGCTTGGATACGGGCGAGAAGAGCAGCGATCGCCCCCTGCTCGCTATCAGTCGTCTCATTTTCACTGGACCCATTGGCCATGGGTTTCGTCATCATGGGTTTATTTCTCGGGGAGTTACGCTGGGTCGATGCAGGACTTGGCTTTGTTAGCCAAACGAGTGGCTTCTTCTTAAGAGGAGTCTCGGGTGGAGCGATCGCGGCACGAACAGCGGGATCTCCAAAGATGGCGTAATTGCGAGCATTGGTGCTGGTGGTCCAAAGTTTGGCCAGGTCGCTAGGGCCTTTATCACCGTTTTGAATGCCGTCCATGCAGGCCGCAGCAAGTTCGGCGTATTGCTGGTTGAAAAACTCTAGAGCATAGCCAACGGGGCACTGTTTCATCAGACAAGCAAGGAGGCTTTCGAAGTTGTTTAGCTGTTCTTGACGCCTGAACTTGAAAGAATCGCTAAAGGCGCGATCTACGTGGCCGATTACGGCGAGGGCTCCACCTTTTTCATGGCTAAGTAGGGCTTGGGGCAGTTTCGAAATCAAGGGTTGCTCTGCTAATGCTTTGCCCACGGTTTCGTTATCGCGCTGCTGGAAGTTATTGCGTTGGGGCGTGCCGAGGCCATAGCAGGCGAAGTGGAAAGCGATGAGGCCGTGGATGTCGGCGTTAGCTTGAATGTCGGCAGCGGCGAAGAGGTGTTGCTCGGGGTCGGGGGCTCCGTCCGAGCGCAACCAATCTTGAGTGACGAGAGCACCTTGGTAATCTCGTTGGCGGGGGTCGCCAATGGGATAGCCGACGCCGTGGCTAGCGGTGAGGAGCAGGGCAGGTTTGGAGTCTGATTGGTTGAAGATGCGATCTAGATTGGCTTTGGTTGCAGTTTCTCCAATCAATAGGTTGCTATTCCAATCAGACTGTTCCTTGGTGGCCCAGTCGTTTAAGGGGTTGATCAGAGATTTGGCACTGAGTTGGGTTGCAGCATCGCATTTATTACTGACGCCCCAAAATTGAATCGTCTTTGATCGCTGTAACTGCTCGGTCTCGGCCCGGACCACGCTCTGGGCATAGTGGGCGTAGTCGGAGAGTTTGTCGAAGTAGATGCGGCCAACGGCGTATTGAACGTCGAGTTGGTACTGAAACTCGTAGGGGATGGTGGCGGGGTCGCCGACGATTAGGAGGTAGTAGGGCATGCCGCGATCGGGATCGACGGGACCGGAGGTGGGGACTCGGTGGGCTTTGAGGAATTTGGCTTTATCTTGGCCGGGTTTGTAGATGCATTGGCGATAGTATTTCTCGTTTTCTTGGGTGGCTTGGGCTTGACGATGTTTGAGTAACAGGCCAAGGCCATCGCCTGAGAGGAGGGCTTCGTGGTTATAGGCGGCGGTGGGGTAGTCTTCGGCGAAGATAACGCCCCAGCCAGTTTGGGCAAGCTTGGTTGCATCGACTCCGTATGCAACACCCTTAGCTTGTTGGCGGAGTTCAGCGCGGTTTTGGAGTTCGTTTAGGTGAGGGTTGCGGTAGGAATTGGCGAGGCTGCTGCGGGCTTGTTCGGCAAGTTGGCTGGCGAGGGGGTTGGTGGCAAGTTGGCGAGTCTCGTTGAGGCTAGGAAACAGGTATTCGCCAGTGGCGCCGTTGATGCCGTTTTCTGCATGTTCGATGGGGAATGACATAATACTGGCCAGTTAGTGCGTTTGGAACCACGCTTCGATTTCAGCGGCGGCGGTGGGGTCTAGGGGTTTGATTTGGTCGTGGGTTTGCTGAGCGGTGTCTTGGTCGCCAGCGAGGTTTTGGATTTTGGCTTGCATGACGAGGATGGGCACGGTGAGCTGTTTGGCTTTTTTGATGGGGTCGAGGTCGAGGTGGGGGTCGTATTCTTGGGCGAGGTTGAAGTGTTTTAGGGCTTGGTTGTAGTTACCACTGTGGGCGAGGGCTTCGCCTTGCTGGATGATGTAGGGGGCGACTTTTTGTTTGGCTTCTTTGTGGATGGCTTGTTTGGCGGGGTCGTCGGCATCGGCTGTGTGGAAGGGGATAGTTTCGCCGGTGGCTTCGGAGGTGATGAGGAAGCGGGTTTTGGTGGCAATGGCTTTTTCGAAGAGGGGAATGGCGGCGGCGAAGTTTCCGGCTTCGGCTTGGGTTGCGGCTTCTTCGGTGAGGCAGGTGCGGCAGGCGATCAGGTCGGGGTCGTGGGTCCAGTTGTTGTGGAGGCGTTGGCAGCAGGTGCGGAGCCAGGATGTTGGATTGATATGCGACCATAGCAGCAACGTCCCGTCCCAACTGCCACTGATGATGGTCTTTCCATTGGGGCTAAACGCCACTGAGGTGACAAAATCGAAATGACCTTGAAAGGGTTTTCCAATGGGTATTCCATTGAGGGTCCATAGCCGCACCGTATTATCGTAACCGCCACTGACGATGGTCTTGCCATCGGGGCTAAATGCCACTGAGTAGACTGAATCAGAATGACCTTGAAAGGGTCGCCCAATGGGGGTTCCATCGAGGGTCCATAGCCGCACCGTATTGTCTTCACTGCCACTGACGATGGTCTTGCCATCGGGGCTAAACGCCACTAGGTAGACTGAACCAGAATGACCTTGAAAGGGTTGCCCAATGGGGGTTCCATCGAGGGCCCATAGCCGCACCGTCTTGTCGTCACTGCCACTGACGATGGTCTTGCCATCGGGGCTAAACGCCACTGAAGCGACGAGAGCAGAATGACCTTGAAAGGGTCGACCAATGGGAGTTCTATCCTCGAAGTTCCATAGCCGCACCGTATAGTCGTCACTGCCATTGATGATGGTCTTTCCATCGGGGCTAAACGCCACTGAGTTGACGGAATTGGAACCACCTTCAAAGGGCCGTCCAAAAATGGGTGTTCCATCCTCGAAGTTCCATAGCTCCACCCCCCGGATGTCACTGCCGCTAACGATGGTCTTGCCATCGGGGCTAAACGCCACTGAGGTGATGTAAGAGGAATGACCTTGAAAGGGTCGTCTAATAGGAGTTCCATCGAGGGTCCATAGCCGCACCGTCTTGTCGTTACTGCCACTGACGATAGTATTTCCATCGGGGCTAAACGCCACTGACCTGACGGCATTAGAATGTCCTTGAAAGGGTTTTCCAATGGGTGTTCCATTAAGGTTCCACAGCCGCATCGTAGTGTCGTTACTGCCACTGACGATGGTCTTTCCATCGGGGCTAAAGGCCACTGAGCTGACGTAACCGGAATGACCTTGAAAGGGTTTTCCAATGGGTATGCCATCGAGGGTCCAGAGCCGAACTGTATAGTCGTTACTGCCACTGACGATGGTCTTTCCATCAGGGCTAAAGGCCACTGAACTGATTAAATAGGCATGATCTATAAGTAGTCCAATGGGTGTTCCATCCTCAAAGCTCCATAGCCGCACCGTATAGTCTCTACTGCGACTGATGATGGTCTTTCCATCGGGGCTAAAGGCCACTGACCAGACTGCATCAGAATGACCTTTAAGTAGTCCAATAGGTACTCCATCCTCGAAGTTCCATAGCCGCACCGTCTGGTCTTCACTGCCACTGACGATGGTCTTTCCATCGGGGCTAAAGGCCACTGAGCTGACGTAACCGGAATGA
>CALLAT010000108.1 GCA_938002085.1 uncultured Pseudanabaenaceae cyanobacterium | reverse complement strand
CCCACATCCAGGATGTTATTGCGCCGTCCCATTTTCATTTCCAGGGACATCACCAACTTCTCCCGCAGGGGGTCGATGGGAGGATTGGTCACCTGGGCAAAGCGCTGCTTGAAGTAGTCGTACAGCAGGCGAGCCTTGTTGGACAGCACCGCCAAAGGAATGTCATCCCCCATGCAGTAGGTGGGCTCCTTACCCATCTCCGCCATGGAATCGATAATCATCTCCACGTCTTCAGCGGTATAGCCAAAGGCCGTCTGCTTGCGTAGCAGCTCTTCGGGGCTCAGCAGCTTCTCTTCGCCAAACGCTTGGGGCTTGATGTCCACCTGCTGATGCTTCATCCACTGGCCATAGGGCTTGGCCGCTGCAATCTTCTGCTTCGTCTCCCAATTCTTGAGAATCTCGCAGCGCTCCAGGTCAAAGGCAATCATTTGGCCAGGACCCAGGCGACCCTTCTCAATCACATCTGCCGCAGGCACTTCAACGGCACCTGTCTCAGAACCGACCACGATGTAGCCATCGCGGGTAATGCTGTAGCGAGCCGGGCGCAGACCGTTACGGTCTAGGGTGGCACCCACCACTTTTCCATCGCTGAAGGCTAGGAGCGCAGGACCATCCCAGGGCTCTTGCAGGCCGCTGTAATACTCGTAGAAATCGGTGATTTCGGGGTACTGGGTCAAGTCAGGCTGATCGCGGTAGGCCTCTGGCACCATGATCATCAAGGACTCGATCGGAGTTCTGCCAGAACGCACCAGCAGCTCCAAACTATTGTCCAGATTGGCGGAGTCACTATTTTTGTAATTGATGACTGGGATGAGGTCACTCATCTGGTCGCCCCAGCAATCATGGGCCAAATCATTCTGGCGGGCGGTCATCCAGTTGAGATTGCCCAACTGGGTGTTGATTTCGCCGTTGTGACCCAGCAACCGCATGGGCTGGGCGAGGGGCCACTTGGGCATTGTGTTGGTGCTAAAGCGGCGGTGATAGACCGCGAAAGGCGTCTCGTAGGCTGGGTTCGCCAAGTCGCTGTAGAACTCTCCCAGCACCTCAGAACGAACCATGCCCTTGTAGATGATGGTGCGGCTGGAAAGGGAGCAGAAGTAGAACTCGCTAATTTGGGCTTCAAAGCCCGCAGCAGGAAACTGGTCTGCCGTTGCTTTTTCAATGCGCTTGCGCAGGTGATAGAGAGAGCGCTCCAGCTCATCCCCAGTCACGCCATCCGCACTGACGATCAACTGTTCAATTTGAGGCTGGTTCTCGCGAGCTTGAATACCCAGGGTCTCTGGTTTTACAGGGACGCTACGCCAACCCACTAGGGTCATGCCATGGTCCGCCACTTGGGCTTCGCAAATTTCCCGTGCGAGCTTGGCTGCGCCTGCATCCTGGGGCAAGAAGCCCATGCCCACAGCGGTGTTCGCAGGCGTAATTTCTTTACCGTTCTCACCTGCCCAGCCCTGCAATATCGTCCAAGGCAGCGCCGTCATGATACCCGCACCGTCACCGGAGTCCTGGTCCGCGCTACAGCCGCCGCGGTGCTCCATACAGCCCAGGGCAATCAGGGATTTCTCCAGCAGGTCATGGCTGCTGCGACCTTTTTGGTCTGCAATAAATCCAACGCCGCAGGCATCCCGCTCTTCCGCCAACCAAGGTTGACCGGCATAGCCGTTATTTTGATTGGAAAAGGAACCTGAGTAAGAGTCGACGGGATGGGAGTTCATGCTCTGAATAACCATGAAGATGGCTTGCGATCGTGAATGCTACCCCACGGCAGCGGTTCGGCTGGGACTGATGTCTTATCTCGCGGGACTGACCGTACATGGCCCAGTCACCTAGGCTTTCATCAACAAGCATTCAGATTAAAGAATGCACTACCTGAGAGTTCAGCCCTGTGAGTTTCAGCAATTCAATCTTGACGCAGTTCACTCGTACAGGTGGGTAGTCTGTGCCGAGGGTTTTGAGAAGCGCCGCTAACAAAACGTAGGAATAGAATCATATAGCGAAACGCTAATAGCTGGCAATCCTTGACCCCTAGTGGTTTACGCTCTTTTGAGGAAGGGCTAAATAGCACTTATGTCATGTTAGAAAATGTTTGCTGTGAACACTTTGCTTGCTTTCATTGTCGCTTCTCGAAGAATTTTGCTAGGGCCATTTCCCTAGAAGAGACCAATTCATTGAGATGCAAAATATAGGCCTTTGAACTTTTGGCTGCTTGCGCCGTCCTTTAATCCATGGAGCGCGCTGGTATCGGCTTACTTGCGGTTATTCCCTAACTCTCTAACTCTTAATTCATGGTTTTGCATTGCTTGGGCTGGCCCATAGGAAAATCCGTAGGGAGGATGGCTATTCTGCTGCCGCTGTTGGCTTCGTTCAACTTTCCCCCTGCATCGGCGCAGGAGTCAGCTGTGGCTGACAGCTTCTCAGATTCCCGGCCTGATTTAAGCCCAGTGGTTGGTGCTCCCATTTCCGCAAGCCCACGACTGCAAAAGCCCATGACGACACTTCAGGGAAAGCAGGTCGTTATCAACGGTATTTCGCTTTCCATTCCTTGGGTGCAGTGGCAGCTAGAAGATAACTCCGTGGTCTTTGCCCTCAGTGATGTGGCGTTGCGCTCCCTAGGTGGCATCGATCTACTGGATACTGACGACCCTCAGATTCAACCTATTGCTTGGCGGCAAACCCCTTTGCAGGAGCAGCCTCAGCGATTGGAATTGCCAGCGGTTGTGACAGCTCAGGCTCGATATCTTGACCTGACTCCGTTGCAGCGTAATGCCTCTTGGAAAGTGACGATGGAGGGCGATCGCCTCAAGATTCAGACCCGCTCCATCCTGCAAATCTCCAACTTGCTCTTGGGTCGCTCCCTCGGCCATGTTTTTGGACCCCATGATATTCAATGGGCTCCGGGCATTCGCTGGCAGCAGCGCTATGTGCGTGAGGGAGGTGCTGAATTCCCTGTGACCTTGCTGCACTTGAACTTGAATGGCTCAGAGGCTGATGCGGTCTCCTTGGCCCCCATTTGGCCGGACGACGAGAACGACTTGGCTGGGATTGCGCCCATTGGCGAAACCGCCTCCCAAGCCCAAGTGGCTGCTGTCCTTAACGGTGGATTTTTCAACCGAAATAACAAGACTCCCCTTGGCGCCATTCGTCAGGGAGGTCGTTGGGTCTCGGGGCCAATTCTGAATCGAGGGGCGATCGCCTGGGATGACCAAGGCAACGTCGCCATGGATCGTCTGCAACTGAACGAGGTACTGGTTGCCACGAAACCACGCCCCAGCCCAGCCCAAACGAATCCACCTATCTCCAATGAAAATGCTGCTACGGAGGCTCAGCCCCCAAAGCCAGCTGAGTTCCCCCTCATCTCCCTCAATAGCGGATACCTAAAAGCAGGCTTCTCTCGATATAGCCGGGATTGGGGCAAGAGCTATGTTCCCCTGACCGATAACGAAGTTTTGATCTACGTCAAAAATGGAGTGGTCATTGAACAGAAAGAGACCCAACTCGCAGGGGAAGGTCAGTTCCCCATCCCCCAAGGCAATCCCCTCGTCACCTTTTTGGTCGTGGCCCGTTCGAATCGCACCGGAGCCGCTAAATTGCCTGTTGGTACTCGTCTACGCCTTCAGCAGCAAGTCTCTCCTCCTGCCTTGGCTGACTATCCCCAAGGGCTGGGGGGCGGACCACTCTTAATCCAGGACGGTGAAGTCATCTTAGATGCAGCCGTCGAAGGCTTTAGCAAAGCTTTCATCAATCAGCGAGCCCCCCGTAGCGCAGCCGCATCCTTCGCTAATGGCAACTTTGCCTTAGTCACTGTCCACGAGCGCGTGGGTGGCAAGGGGCCAACCTTGGCAGAACTCGCCCAACTGCTCCAATCTATCGGTGCTCAAGATGCCCTTAATCTGGATGGAGGCAGTTCGACTCAGCTCTTGCTGGGAGGGCAAATCATCAATCGCAATCCCCGCAGCGCAGCTAGTGTTCATAACGGCTTAGGGGTCTTTCAAGGCGGACTAGCTGCTCCCTAGTTTTTGGCGTTGAAATCCCCTTTCTTGAAGGTCATGCTTGTGCCTGCCTGCAGGTCTTCAATTTGCGCAACTTCTTGCTGAACGCACCATGGGTACACTACTTGAGACGCTTGCTTGGCTCATAGGCTCAATATGTTTACCTAGCCTGCTGTAAAAGCTCTATTGGGTTTCTTTCTTTTAAGGAAATTAGCTCTGGAGTAAAGATTTTATTGATTGCTAGATACGATACGCGATTGGCGTATGGCAGCGAAGACAATGGTCTAGCGTTGAGTAAAGTGTGGTTTGGTAGAACCTCTCGTTTGTTTGTCCACCCTTCCGAGTGATATCGGTCGGGCTTTGCTGCCTAATCTAGAACGTCAGATTCTGACTATTGAGCTTTCGTTGACCAAGCCATTTTAGGTTTTTCAGTAATCCCTATTTCTCTGTTGTATTAGTTACAGAGCCGTTCAAACAAACCTTTGCGGCACCTTCTTTATGGCCTAGTCGCTCAGCACTTAACGCAATTGCGCTAGTCCAATATCACTTCTGACTGTCGCAGTCCTCTCATTTTCGATTTAGGAATTCTTCCCATGGTTCAGACTCAAGAAATTGCGCCCTTGTCCACTCTGGCTTTGCCCTCCGTTGGCCCTGAAACCAACGTCGCTGCCACTGAACTTCGTCCCTGGGGCTCCTTCACCGTTCTAGAAGAAGGCCGGGGCTACAAGATTAAGCGCATTGAAGTGAAGCCAGGCCATCGTTTGAGCCTGCAAATGCACCATCACAGGAGTGAGCATTGGATCGTCGTTTCTGGCACGGCTCGCGTTGAATGCGATGGCCAAGAGAAAATGCTCAGCAGCAATGAGTCCACCTATGTTCCTGCTTGCACTTCTCACCGTCTTGAGAACCCTGGCGTGCTGCCCCTTATCCTGATTGAAGTCCAGAATGGCGAGTACCTGGGAGAAGATGACATCGTGCGCTATCAGGATGACTATTCCCGTAAGTAATGTCATTCTGCGAGTTCGTTGGTCCAGGGAGCTTTCTGGCGTTACCTGGGCACCAAACTCAAGAGAATTCGTGAGGGAGTCTCAAACCTAAAGGGTGGAGGCTCCTTTTTCGTTTTTCCCACGGGTTACTGCTGGCTTGCTGGGATAGGATACAAACGTTCCGCCATTGCGCTGTAAAACCATGACGCTTCAGGTGACCCAAGCTGCAATTACAGAAATTCTTCGACTGTACCAGCACCATCAAGGGGCGGTGAAAGTCGAGAACAGGGCTACCGCCGTCATCGGCGAGGCTGATTCTGATGCTGTGCCAGTCCAGCTCGACTTTGTGACCGGTGGTTGTGCTGAACAACGCTATCAACTGAACTTCAACAGTGCGTCTTCAATGAGCCAGGCTATGAATTTTGGGGCGGTTGCACTGCACATTAGCCCAGATGCTTGGCCCTATGTTCAGCAGCTCACCCTGGACTACGTTGAGGATTTGATGGGAGGGAGCTTTCGCTTCGATAATCCCCAGCTTCCCGAAACTTGTAATTGTGGTCAGTCTTTTCGCTTGCGATCGCCGGAGTGAGCGATTTTCCAACATACTTAAGAGCGTCTGACTTGCTAATGCTTGAGACTGCTTGCGAAAGGCCAGCTTGCAGAGCGCTCCAAATGACTCCCCAAAGCTGTTGTTGCTGGATTGCCTCAACTCCAGGCGGGGAGATCTTTTCCAGAATTGTTCGCTTGGTGCAATTTCTCATTAGAATAGGATCTCTCATGGGAATTTCCAGGGGACCAAGCTCTGCTTGCCGCCGTAATTGATTTGCGATCGCAATACACCTTCCTGTTCCCCCAGTCCGTCGCGAGATTGACAGAGTCACCCCCTGTCCGATAACGTTAGAGATTGGAAATTTAGCATGACAATAGCGTCAATTTACCCCAACTAAATGCCTACCATTCAGCAGCTCATCAGAGACGAGCGCAATAACGCAACCAAGAAAACCAAATCTCCCGCACTTAAGAGCTGTCCTCAGCGTCGGGGCGTTTGCACCAGGGTCTATACCACCACGCCCAAGAAGCCCAACTCGGCTTTGCGCAAGGTGGCCCGTGTTCGTTTGACCTCTGGTTTCGAGGTGACGGCATATATCCCGGGTATTGGCCATAACCTTCAGGAGCACTCCGTTGTGATGCTTCGTGGCGGTCGTGTTAAGGACTTGCCTGGTGTTCGCTATCACATCGTCCGTGGCACCTTAGATACCGCTGGTGTTAAGGACCGTCGCCAGTCTCGCTCCAAGTACGGTGCGAAGAAGCCTAAGGAATAAATGAGTCTTGGCCGACTCTCGTGATGAATTTGGTTAGCCTAAGCGAGCTTAGGTCTGGGGCACGGGTCAAGTTGCTGGCACGTTCAGGCCCAAGCCAATAAATTCCGTTATGCAGTGCTGATGTTTCGTTGCTTGCGGCACGATTCAGGTCTGCAAATGATTTCTGAGCGCCTTGGATTATACGTGGGTCGCTCAGCTGTAATACTCAGAACTTTTGTTAAGGAAATTTCTTCATGTCTCGCCGTACCCGTGCCCCAAAGCGCCCCGTAACTCCCGATCCCGTCCATGGCAGTCCTTTGGTCACCATGATGGTTTCCCGCCTCATGCAGAGCGGTAAGAAGTCTCTGGCTTTTCACTTGATCTATGACGCTTTTAAGATCATTGAAGAGCGCACTGGCACTAGTCCTGTTGAGGTCTATGAGACTGCAGTGCGTAACGCCACGCCTTTAGTGGAAGTTCGTGCCCGCCGTGTAGGTGGTGCGACCTATCAGGTACCTATGGAAGTTCGCCCTGAGCGCGGCACTGCAATGGCTTTGCGCTGGCTTGTTCAGTTTTCTCGGGCTAGGCCTGGTAAGACCATGGCGATGAAGCTCGCGAATGAGTTGATGGATGCTGCCAACGAGACTGGTAATGCAATCCGTCGCCGTGAAGAAACTCATCGTATGGCTGAGGCTAACAAGGCCTTTGCTCACTACCGCTATTAGGGGCACTTCCCTTTTCGAGGGGTGGTTTTGCTGGCCCTGACAGCTCCTCCACAGAAGGAGGGGCTGTTTGTGTTGGGGTCTTGCCTCGCTTGAGCTGGTTGTTGGCGATCTGCCATTTCAGTAGGCAACTTTTGGGACGTTTGAAATTCTAGGGCAATGATGCTCTGTCTCTTGTCATCAAGGAGAAGACTGTGGGGCGCGAATTCCCGCTGGAGAGAGTTAGAAATATTGGGATTGCTGCGCATATTGATGCGGGTAAGACTACGACGACCGAACGTATTCTTTTCTATTCGGGCGTTGTCCATAAAATTGGAGAAGTTCATGACGGTACTGCTGTTACCGATTGGATGGACCAGGAGCGGGAGCGGGGCATCACTATTACAGCTGCTGCCATAAGCACCCATTGGACAAGGCGAGCTGCGAAGGCACCAACTGAGCCGGAAGATGGGGCTTTGGAGCACCGTATCAATATTATTGATACGCCCGGTCACGTTGATTTCACTATTGAGGTAGAGCGCTCCATGCGCGTGCTTGATGGTGTGATCGCTGTCTTTTGCTCTGTCGGTGGGGTTCAGCCTCAGTCAGAGACTGTGTGGCGTCAGGCTAATCGCTATAACGTTCCTCGCTTTGCCTTCGTCAATAAGATGGACCGAACGGGGGCGGATTTTTACAAGGTTTACGACCAGATTAAGCAGCGCCTTAAGACGAACGTCGTGCCGATTCAGCTTCCCATTGGTGCGGAAGCTGACTTTGAGGGCATTGTCGATCTCGTTCGTATGCGGGCTTATTTCTACTCGAATGACCTTGGGACAGATATTAAGGAAGCGGATATCCCTGAGGATTTGCAGGAGACCGCAGATGAATATCGCTCAATGTTGATTGAGGCGATCGCTGAAGTTGATGACGCCATCATGGAGGCATACCTAGAGGGCGAAGAAATCGCGGAAGCTGATATCCGCGCTGGTATCCGGAAGGCGACTATTGCTGGCGCTATGATGCCGATGCTTTGTGGCTCTGCCTTCAAAAATAAAGGTGTGCAGCCCCTCCTAGACGCTGTTATCGATTATTTGCCTGCTCCCATTGATGTCCCAGCGATTCAAGGGCATCTTGCGGACGGTACGGAGGTTGAGCGTCATTCTGACGATGATGAGCCTTTCTCGGCCTTGGCCTTTAAGGTGATGACTGATCCCTATGGCCGGCTTACTTTTATTCGAATGTACTCGGGCGTCTTAGCTAAGGGGAGTTATATCTATAACTCCTCTAAAGATAAGAAGGAGCGAATTTCTCGGCTAATCATTATGAAAGCCGATGATCGCATTGAAGTCGATGAATTGCGCGCGGGCGACCTAGGGGCTGTTCTCGGCCTTAAAGATACTTTTACTGGCGATACGCTTTGTGATGAGAAGAAGCCTGTCATCCTAGAGTCTCTCTATGTGCCTGAGCCTGTGATTTCTGTGGCCGTTGAGCCCATGACGACTCAGGACATGGATAAACTCTCTAAAGCCATGCAGTGTCTATCTCAGGAGGATCCAACTTTCCGAGTTTCCATTGATTCAGAGACGAATCAAACCGTAATTTCTGGTATGGGGGAGCTACATCTTGATATCCTTATAGACCGCATGAAGCGCGAGTTTAAAGTTGAGGCCAATATTGGTGCTCCTCAGGTTGCCTATCGTGAGACCATTCGTAAGGCATCTCGCGCCGAAGGCAAGTTTATTCGACAGAGTGGCGGCAAGGGTCAATACGGCCATGTCGTCATTGAATTGGAGCCCGTTGAGGCTGGCTCCGGATTCGAATTTGTCAATAAAATCGTGGGTGGAACCATACCCAAGGAGTTCATTGCTCCTGCTGAACAGGGCATGAAAGAGACCTGCGAGTCTGGCATCTTGGCGGGTTATCCGCTCATTGATGTTCGGGCTACGTTAGTGGATGGGTCTTTCCACGATGTAGACTCTTCCGAGATGGCTTTCAAAATTGCGGGCTCTATGGCAGTTCGAGAAGCTGTGAATGCAGCTGATCCTGCTCTCTTAGAGCCGATGATGAAAGTTGAGGTTGAGGTTCCTGAAGACTTTCTCGGGGGCGTGATGGGTGATTTGATTTCCCGCCGTGGGCAAATCGAAGGCCAAGTCACCGAGGATGGCGTGGTGAAAGTCACTACTAAAGTGCCCCTAGCCACGATGTTTGGATATGCCACCGATATTCGGTCGATGACGCAGGGTCGTGGCATATTCTCGATGGAGTTCGCGAGTTACGAGGAAGTT
>CALLAT010000107.1 GCA_938002085.1 uncultured Pseudanabaenaceae cyanobacterium | reverse complement strand
GTAAGGCGATCGCTCAAAGACAATCTAGGTTTACGACCAATATTGACCTGCGTCATTTTCCCAGCCTGCCAAAGCACAATGGCATCACAACGCTCCAATCTTATGAATTGTGGCCAATCGCCAAGGTGAGGCTAGATTTAGCACTATCCCTACTGGTCACTGATTCATGTACAAGGAAGATTGACAAAGCCAATCTGGCAGATAGCGAGTTTCTGGGCACCCCCCATAGCAAAGGCGGGAATTATGAGTCAAAATGAAGAAACGTAAACGAGTATTTGTGCTCAGTGCGGTCGTCTAGGAAGGAAAAACATGGTTGCAACTAAGCCCAGAACCACCAAAGCCGCCCCTCGCCTCACCATGGATGTGGCTGAGATTGCCGAAAACACGACCGTGCTGAGATCCCTGGACTGGGACCGCGATCGCTTCGACATCGAATTTGGTCTCAAAAACGGCACCACTTATAACTCCTTCCTAATTCGCGGCGATAAAATCGCCCTTGTAGACAGCTCCCACGCCAAATTTCGCGAAGTCTACCTGGCCGCGCTCCAGGGCGAAATTGACGTCAACAGCATCGACTACCTAGTCATCAGCCACACCGAGCCAGACCACAGCGGCCTCGTGGCAGACATCCTAGAGCTCAACCCCAATATCACTGTGGTGGGGGGCAAAGTCGCCCTGCAATACCTCGACCAGCTGGTGCATCGCCCTTACACCAAGGAAGTCGTCAAAAATGGAGTCAAGCTAGACCTGGGCCAAGGTCACGAGCTGGAGTTTGTCTCCGCCCCCAACCTGCACTGGCCCGACACGATCTTCACCTACGACCACAAAACGGAGATCCTTTACACCTGCGATGCCTTCGGCATGCACTTCTGCGACGACTGCACCTACGACGAAGACATCGACCTCATCAGCGAAGACTACTCGGTCTATTACAAGTGCCTGATGGAGCCTAATGCTCGCTCCGTCCTGTCTGCGCTCAAGCGCGTCGGCAAGCTGCCCGAGGCCAAGCAAATTGCCACGGGCCATGGCCCGCTGATTAAGCACAACCTGGAAGAGCTCGTCGGCCGCTACGAGGAATGGAGCAAGAACAAGGCCAAGGCTGAAAAAACCGTCGCCATCTTCTACGTCTCCGACTACGGCCATAGCGAAGCCATGGCCAAGGCTTTGACCCAAGGCATCGTTAAAACCGATGTGGTTGTTGAAACCATGGACCTACGCGTCTCGGAAATGTCTGAAGTGCGCGTGCTGACAGAGCTGGCCAGCGGCATCATAATCGGAACACCGCCTCAGTCCCTCAAGTCCACCGTCCAGGCGGCCTTAAGCACGGTCCTGGCCGTGGCAGGCAAAAAGCAATCCTTTGGCCTGTTTGAAGCGGGGGGCGATGAAGACGAGCCTTTGGCTCCCATCCGCAGCAGCCTCAGCGAATCGGGCCTAAAAGAAGCCTTTCCCCCCATTCAGCTTGAGGAAGCTCCCACGGAGGCGACTTATCAGCTCTGCGATGAGTCGGGCACTGACCTGGGCCAGCTGCTGACTAAGGCCAAGAACATCAAGAAAATGAAGTCGCTGGATGGCGATCTCGACAAGGCGCTGGGTCGCCTGAGCGGTGGACTCTACATCATCACGGCCAAGAAGGGTGAGGCATCTAGTGCCATGTTGGCCTCCTGGGTTTCCCAGGCCAGCATCTCTCCTTTGGGCATCACCATTGCTGTGGCCAAGGACCGTGCCATTGAGTCCTTTATGCATGTGGGCGATCGCTTTGTGCTCAACGTCCTGGAAGAGGGCAACTACCAGCACCTCATGCGCCACTTCCTCAAGCGCTTTAAGCCTGGACAAGACCGCTTTGAAGGCGTGGAAACTCAACCCGCCGAAAATGGGGCCCCCATTTTGGCTGAAGCCTTATCCTTCCTGGAATGTCAGGTGGTGACTCGCTTAGAAGGCGATGACCACTGGATTGTTTACAGCACCGTGGACAACGGTCGCGTATCGGATGTGGATGGTCTGACCGCCGTTCACCACCGTAAAGTTGGCAACCATTACTAATCACCACATTTAGGGATGCAAAAAAGGGGCAAGGAGGAATCTATTCCTCCTTGCCCCTTTTGGATTAAGGCAATCAGTTGTAATCCCATGCCCCTAAAGAACCTGAGTTCGACAAATTTAAGGCTGGCTTGGCTCTGCCGCCGTGAGCTAAAGTTCACGGCTAAAAGCTCAAGTCCGTTAAAACGGACTGAACAGCCCACCTGCTAGGGTTGCAGCCCACTAAAGTGGGCTTTCGCTCTTAGGCTGGGAATTTATTCCTAGCTTGCTTCACCAGTGCTTTTGTGAGCCGTGGAACTCAGGTTAAAGAAGAGGCGCGACTGAATGGCGGCGGCTAAACCACAATGCCAAAAGAGCTCGCCCCCACTTGACTCGCATCCACTCCCATAAGGAGCGCCAACTGCTGCCCATGGCCATCCAGCACCACAGCATTACTGGTATCGCTATAGCCAAAGGTACCGCTAGAGACCACATCCACTTCGCCATAGGTTAAGCCACTGTCGAGCAGCAACAAATCCTGGCCCAAGGTGAAATCAGTAATGGTGTCCGTACCGCTGTTGGGAGCCAAGATAAAGCGATCGCGACCACTTCCTCCTGTCAAACGATCATGGCCTTTGCCACCCTGAATAATGTTGTCCTGGGCGTTACCAACCAACACATCATCAAATCCTGAGCCCAGCAGATTCGTCACATCCGAGACCGCTAAACCAGCGCTCACCGCTGCTGGGGAAACACCGTAGGTCTGCTGCCAAGCCTCATACCAAGCGCTTGCCAACTTGCCATTGCCTTCCACTGTGGGGTGAGTGTTATCTTCCAAATCCTCCACGCCGAGCTTATTTGGCACATCCACGAAGGCAATGGATTTACCACTCGCTTGGTGCTCGGTAACCAAGTTGCGGACTAAGCCATTGAATTGCTGCACCGCTTGGTTTAGATAAACGCTGGTTGTTAGAGGAATCGCAGCGAGAAAGAGTTGGGTATTGGAAGACTGGGCGAAAATGCTATCCACTAAGCTATCGAGGCGGGCATAGGCCGTGGCCGCTCCATCGCCTTGGGTAATATCATTCGTTCCCCCCATGAGTAAAACCGCATCGGGGCGATAGGTATTCAGCAGCCCTGGTGTACGCAGGGCGATCTCGTCAATGCGTTTCCCGTTGGTACCCGCATGATCTCGATCAAAGCTGCCAATCCCCTTGGAGCGATTCCCCACAAAATCAACCTGATAGCCCCCTTGATTCAGCAGCGTCCATAGATCATCGCGATAGCCCCCTAAATCCGAAGGTAGAAAGCCTTCCGTGAGGGAGTCTCCCAAAGTCAGCACTGTCCGGAGATTAGCAGCGCTCGCCCTCGGACGAGTCACCTGAAGATTTTGGCTCAGGTCCACTTGCACAGCCGCTTCAACAGCACCATAGTTCAAAGTATCGGCGCTACCGCTGGCCTGAGAACCATTCACAATGTTGCCCAAATCGAGGGAGACATCTGCTGGAGTCCCTTCTAGCACAACGGACGGGGTTGCAACTTCTGTTAAGTCAAAATAGTCCAGATTGAAGACTCCGGAGAGGATATTCACCCGCAGGGTCTGCTTCCCGGCTTCCAAGGTTAAATTGCGATCGCCTTCAACATCCACTTCAACGTCCCAGCCCCCCGTGGAACCAAACTCCACCAACGTAGACTGTCCTCCCAAGACAGCTTGAAATGAATGGACGGACTCCGCTGGCGACGCCACTCGACTCGAAATTTGATAGGTGCCACTACGGGGCACATCAACCTCATAGGACAGCCATTCATCAGGCTCAATCCAACCAATACTGTTCCCAATTAAATCCACATTTTCATTGGGAGAGCTCCCCTCGCCATAGTTACCGGGGGAACGATCCAATGCAGCTTGGTACAGCTCAGCTTGAATGCGCTGGTGACTGAGGGTGGGGGCCACATTGTTCTCATCCGCCAACTTCGTCAAGCTCACGCGGTCTAGATTGAAGCCCCCCGTCACCATGTCTAAACGCAATTCATGGCGACCTGCTTCCAATGCCAAGCCTTCATCCGCAGTGACATCCTGCCAATTAGACCAACCTCTCGTTCCCCCAAAGGTCAGCGAGACTGATTCCCCTGCGGAGGAAGCATCAATCTGAAAGGTCTGATCACGCCTAGAAGCAGTGACCGCATCTAGTCGATAAATCCCAGTCTCAGGAACCTCAATCTCATAGGTGAGCCACTCCTTGCGATTAATCCAGGCAACATTGTATTGACCGGCAGTGCCTCGAATATCAACATCATCTGTGCGGTAGGCATTGCCATTATTGCCAGCCGAACGGTCATAGAAGCGATCGTAATCCTCGGCTTCAACCGTAATAACCTGGGGAGAGATTTGCTCAAGACCGTCATCCGAGCCTTCAGTTGCAGAATCAACCAACGTAGGCGCTTCCGTCGAATTCTCAACCACACCAGCATTCGAGTCGCTAACGGTTGTATTACCACCCGATTCATTGGTGCTGGCACTCTCATTGCCAGTGATTTCCCCTGTGGAGTCTGCGACCCATTCGAGGGAGAAATGATCAAGATTAAAGCTATTGGAAGCCATATCCAATCGAATGCTGTGGCGACCCACAGCAAAGTCAAACAGCGCCTCTCCTTGGGCCGGTTGCCAATTCGACCAGCCCCCCGTGGTGCCAAAGGTGACGTTACTGGACTGCCCATTACTGGAAGCGGTTAGACCAAAGCGACCGTTACGCGCCGAAGCCACAGAACTTGTGAAGCGATATTGCCCTGCCTTAGCAATATTCACGTCATAGGTGAGCCATTCACCCGCTTCAATCCAGCCCACGTTGTAGAGACCAGAAGCTCCACCAATATCTACAGCATCATTGCGATCGCCCTTACCCCCTAGATTGCTGGGGGAGCGATCAAAAAAGCCGGTATAGTCCTCCGCCTCAATCAAAATGGTTTGCGTAGGACTTTCTTCTACGTTTGATGTTTGCGAATCATTGATAGCCGCAGTTTCCTCGATCGAATCAATTGTTGGCAGGCTAACCGCTGAATTGCCAGTATCAGAATTGATTCCTGAGACTCTTTCAAGGTCAATTTTATCTAGATTAAAGCCGCTGCTAAGCATATCTACACGCAATGCATAGGCACCAGATTGCAAAGCAAAAAGTCCTTCAGCTTCAATATCTTTCCAATTCGTCCAGGCCTCAGTTCCCGTAAATTTAGCAGTCAGTGATTGTCCTGAGATAGATGCTTTAAATCCAAAATTTCTATCGTAAGCAGAAGCAATTAGACCAGTAATTTTGTAGTTACCGCTCTCCGGAATTACGAGGTCATAGCTAAGCCATTCTCCAGCCTCGATCCAGCCCACACCTAGATTTCGATTGCTGTAGCCAATGTCTACATCGTCATTACGATCGCCCAGTCCACCTGCATTACCAGAAGAGCGATCGCTAAACTGGGTGTAATTTTCCGCTTCTAAACGAATTAAGCTCATAGGACTTAGGAATGACGAAAGGGTGGCGGCAAATACGCGACGTTAGCTCAGTTTTCTATCAAGAGCCGACATCAAACCTTTCGACGGATAAATTCAAAATCCCGAATTAGAAATCATTTTTCTTTGGACTCCTCAATTGCGATAGAAGTGAATTAGAAAAATCACTGACAAAGCCAAAAATCGAAGACAAATCACTAAATTTCTAGCAAAATTTACGCGCCCAAAAACACGCACAGGCAAGAATAGGAAGCTCAAAAATTCTGAGTTTATACGGATGCATCATGGAAGTTATAAATGTCCAACTCCCTTCACCCCATTCCAAAGAATCGAGTCACGTATCATCACGAAAATGAGAAGACCTGAGCTTCCCCAATCATCAAGCCCTCAAAGCAAAGAACGAGTCCACATTAAAATGGGCTAGCCTGGCTTCTGCTCACAAAAACCACAGCTGAGCTTGTCGCTTAAAAGGTCGTCACCTCAAAAGAATCTGCCAACAGCTCTCTCGCCGAAACATTCACCAGTCGTGCGAGCTGCTGACCCAAGCCATCAATCACCACCGCATCGCTGGCACTGCCATAGCCGTAGCGCGCAGCGGAAACCACATCAACCTCGTCATAGCGCAATCCCCCTGCCAACACCAGCAAGTCTTCCCCTAGGGTGAAGTCCGTAATCGTATCTGTGCCTGCATTCAGCGTGAGAACAAAGCGATCGCTCCCAGCCCCCCCAGTTAACTCGTCATAGCCCCGGCCCCCTTCAAGCAGGTTATCCGCACCATTCCCAACCAAAACATCATCAAACTCAGAGCCAATAACATTGGTGGTCACTGCGGGCAAACTGGACACGAACTGAGTCGCCGTCTGTCCATAAACCTCTCGCCAAGCTCCAAACCAAGCCGCCGCCAGCTTGCCATTACCCTCTGGAGTGGGATGAACACCGTCCTCTAAATCGACTAGGGCTAATTGATTGAACTGATCCACAAGGGTAATCCGCTGACCCGCAGCCTGCTTGGCTGCCACCAGTGAGCGAAGCTGAGCATTGTAGTTCTGCACAAACCAATTGTTCGTTGCGTCATACATCCTCGGAATCGTCGCCACAAAGATTTGCCCCAGGGGCTGCTGCGATGTGATGCGCTCCAACAGGCTATCCATGCGTTCAGCCGCTGTGTCGGCATCGGCTCCCTGAATCAGGTCATTGGTGCCTGCCATCAGCAAAATGGCATCGGGTTCGAAGATCGTCAGCAGCCCATCCACCCGGGCTTCCATTTGGTCGATGCGTTCCCCCGCGATGCCGCCATGGTCTCGGTCAAAGCTGCCAATGCCTTTGGAGCGGTTGCCCACGAAGTCCACGTGATCGCCGCCTCGGTTCAGCAACTGCCACAAATCATCCCGATAGCCCCCCAAATCCGATGGCATGATGCCCTCGGTAATCGAGTCGCCCAGGGTCAGAACCTTGAGGGGCGGATTAACCCCAGGCAGCTCGCCAGGCGTATCCCTCGTAAAGATGGTCTGGCTGCCTTGGGCTAAGTCAAGCTGTACAGGGCGATCCGCCGTGGCATAACTCAGCGTATTGACAGCGCCAGCGGTCAAGCTCGGCTGTAGCCCATTCAAAACATTGCCATAGTCCAGCTCAATCGCGCCCACCATAGAGGGCAACTCCCCCGGCGGATCTAAAACCTCGACGAGTTCTAGATAGTCTAAATTGAACGCACCACTGAGGATATTGAGGCGCAGGTTATAGGTTCCGGCCTCTAGGGAGAAGAGGCGATCGCCTGCTACGTCTTGGCTCAGCCCCCAGCCCCCCGTACTGCCAAAGCTCGTCACCGAAGACTGATTAGCTAGAACCGCCTGAAAACCATGCTGGCCCTCCACCGCAGAGGCCACAAACGCAGAGAGTTGAAAGGTTCCAGCCTTAGCCACATCCACCGCGTAGGTCAACCATTCATCCTGCTCTGTCCAACCCAGGCTGTAGCTGCCTTCATAGCCACCAATATCCACTTCACTGTCTAAGCGATAGGCTCCGCCCTGGTTTCCAGGCGAGCGATCCAAAGCAGTTGTATAGTCCTCAGCCTGAATGCGCAGCTGCTGGGGAGACGCCTCTAGCTCAATATCCTCAGCCAGCTTACTCAGGGTGAAGTTGTCGAGGTTAAAGCCACTGGTGAGCATATCCAGACGTAGCTCATAGCTCCCAGCGGCCACATCAAAGAAGGTCTCAGCCGCAATGTTTTGCCAAGTTGCCCAGCCCCCCGTGGCTCCAATGGACAAGGCTGCTGACTGTTCGCTAGCCAACTCATCCACCAAGGAGACCGCCATGGCTCCTTCGCCATAAAGCGATGCTGCCGAGGCCATAAATTGATAGCGGCCTGCCTCGGGAATATCGAGCTTGTAGGTCAACTGCTCCCCTGGATCAATCCAGCCAATGCCGTACTGACCATCGAGGCCGCTGATATCCACATCGCCGTTGCGGTAACCCCCACCAATGTTGCCCTGGGAGCTGTCAATGGCGCTGTCGTAGTCTTCAGCTTCAATTTTTAATTTCGGCAGGGGCGCTTCATCTGACAACCACTGGAGCGTGAAGTCATCCAGACTAAAGCCTCCGCTCGTCAAATCAATCCGCAACTCATGACGACCCGCCTCCAGATAAAGACTCTCGGCTCCCGCAGCATCCTGCCAGGTTTGCCAATCTCCCGAACCATTGAAGGTGAATGGAGTGGACTGGTCGTTAATCCCAGCCAGAAAGCTAAAGGTTGTATCAAAGCCGGAAGCCACAGAGCTGGTGAGTTGATAAGTACCACTTTTGGCCACCGTAATGTCATAGGTTAGCCATTCCCCCGGCAAGGTCCAGCCCACGCCGTAGGTTCCATCAACGCCCGCAATATCAACGTCATCATCGCGGTAGTCTCCCCCTTCATTGCCCAGGGATAGATCGAAGAAGCCGACGTAATCCTCTGCCTCAATTCTCAAAGGTTGCGGGGCAATAACTTCGCCAGATTGATCCCCTAACTCACTAGTATCAGCAGCTGCCTCAGCGATCGCCCCCACTTCTCCAGGGGGCAAAAGTCCACCTTCCCAAAACTCCGAACCACCTCCGCGCCCAAGGGCTGACCCACCCAATCCCGCCGGATCTTCAGCATCTAAAACAATCGCGACCATGGGGGCTCATCCAGGAGGGGGCTATCGGGCAAACGCACTCCAACTCAGCAAGCCTCGCCCTCAGGACCACCGCTTGAAGCTGACGAAGTTCGCCATGAGTGATTCCACCGAGAAGTAAGACCAAACCCCCAGAAACAGGTGGCTAAACATGCAATTTTTATATCGCCCTCACCCCAGCTTTTTTAGCCCCTACAATCAAACTCCAGTCCATCCCTGGGCAACAAAATTCAAAATGAGTGGTGCCACGATCCCCAAAGCATCAACTTTCATGGCAAGATCCGTAATAAGTCTTTACACCTATTGAGCAGGGTCTATGGTCGCCGCAGCTTCAACAGCAGCCCGCCAACGTGACGTTCAGGTCGCCGAAATTGGGGCCGAAACGTTGGTCCTGCGATCGCGGACCTGGGACCGTCTTAAGTTTGAAATCGAGTACGCCCGCCAAAAGGGGACCACAGCCAACAGCTATCTCATTCAGGCCCAGGAAGTCGCCCTGCTCGATCCTCCCGGAGAATCCTTCACCGAAGTCTTCCTGGATGAACTCCAAGACCTGCAGTATTACCAGCGGCTGTATTACATCATCCTCAGCCATGTGAATCCCAACCGGCTGGTAACCCTGGAAAAGCTGCTGGAAGTTGCCACCTATTCCACCCTGGTTTGCTCCAACCCGGCAGCTAAGACCCTCAAGGCAAGCCTGCCTGAGAAATATCACGACAAAATCCGCACCGTACGCGACGGTGACACCCTAGATCTAGGGGATGGCCATGAGCTGAAATTTGCCTTCGTTCCCACGCCACGCTGGCCGGACATGCTCTGCACCTACGACCCCGCATCTCGCATTGCCTACACAGACAAGCTATTCGGCACCCATATTTGCGGTGAGGAAGTGTTTGACGAGCGTTGGCGCAGCTTTGCCGAAGACCGGCGCTACTACTTCGACAGCATCCATGCAGCCCAAGCCTTACAGGCAGAGTCGGCCATTGATGAAGTGGCAGAATTCCCAGCCAAAATCTACGCCCCGGCCCACGGCCCCATGGTGCGCAACAGCCTCAGCCGTCTGAAGATGGACTATCGTCAATGGTGTGAGGAGCAGCAATCCCTCGATGTGAACGTAGCAGTGCTATACACCTCGGCCTATGGCAATACCGCTGCGGTGGGCCAGGCGATCGCCAAGGGCATTACCGATGCTGGCGCTTCAGCGGAAACCATCAACTGCGAATTCACCAGCGCCGAAACCATCCGCCAAGTGATTGAGCGCAGCGACGGCTTTATCGTCGGCTCCCCAACCCTGGCAGGTCATGCCCCAACTCAAATCCAAACGGCTTTGGGCGTGATCATCTCCACTGCGGAAAAAACCAAGCTAGGCGGGGCCTTTGGCTCCTTCGGCTGGAGCGGAGAAGCCGTGGACATGCTGGAAAACAAAATCCAGGATGCGGGCTATCAATTGGGCATGGAAACCATTCGGGTTAAGTTCAAGCCCACCGATGAAGTGCTGAGCCAGTGCGAGGATGCAGGCGAGCAGTTTGTCGCCGCTGTGCAGAAGGCCAAAAAGAAGGCTGTGACGCCCAGACAAATGGCCGTGGAAGGTAAGAGCGATCGCACCAGCCAGGCCGTGGGTCGCGTCACCTGTGCCCTCTGCGTCCTCAGCGCCAAGCTAAAGAACGGTCGTAACTTGGGCCTGATGACTTCTTGGGTGAGCCAAGCTGCCTTTAGCCCACCCGCCATCACCGTTTCCGTCCCCAAAGAAGGCTTCCCCGAAACCCTAGAGGAACCCGGCGCCAGCTTTATCATCAACGTCTTAGCCCAGGGCAGCACCAGCCTCCAGCGCCATTTCCAAAAAGCCCCTAAACCCGGCGTAGATCGCTTCGAAGGCATTGACTACGACGAAGCCAACAATGGCCATCCTTACCTAAAAGAAGCCTTGTCCTATCTGGAGTGCGAGGTTAAAGAACGCATGGAATGCGGCGACCACTGGTTGTTGTATGCCACGACACCAGCCGGTACTGTCTTAGAGTCGAGCGGTGTTACAGCGCTTAACCATCGCAAATCTGGCGATCAGTACTAATCGTCGATTGAGTTCAACCTTTACCTCCCTGTTGCCTACCTCTCTCCTATGCCTGAACAGACTTCTGCCCAGACCTCTGCCCAGACAAGCGATCAAGACAACGCCCCAGCCAGTGACCAAGCTGGCGACCAGGCAACCGTTCACACCGTCCGACGCCCCCGCCTAGAAAACCTCGTTAGCCAAAGCCTACGCATTCTTGAAAGCATTTCCCCCGCCCTAGCCGGACGCATTGCTTTCCAGATGTTCCTCACGCCGCTGCGTAATTACTTCCCGGTTTGCCCCCAGGAAGAAGCGGTCTTGGAGCGAGCTGAATCTCGCCTACTGCGCTACGGGCGCTATCGTCGCCATTATCTCCAAACCTTTACCTGGGAGGCCCAGGGGGAAGCAGCCAAGGCTCCCACAATTCTGCTGATGCACGGCTGGATGGCTTCCACCAGCCACCTCAGCTGCTTTGTTCAGCCCCTGTTGGACGAGGGCTATCGCGTCGTGGCCGTGGATGCTCCGGCCCACGGTCGTTCCTCCGGCTTCCAAACCAGCATGCCGGAGTTTGGTGAAGCCATTTGCCAAGTGGTGCGAGAGCTGGGCCCAGTGGATGGCATTGTGGCCCATTCCTTTGGCGCAGCTTCTACGCTGTTCTTGCTCCACTATCAGCCCACGGCCATTGCCATCAATAGCCTGGTCAGCCTCGCTTCTCCCAGCCAGGTGACGAAGATGATGGATATTATCGTCAAGGGTTTGGGGGGCAGCGATCGCCTGCGCGAGGAAATGGAAAAGTGCTTTGTCAAGCGTTACCACAACCCTGTGGACTATTACGCCATTGAAAATATGGTGGCCGATAATCCCCTCCCCGGTCTCGTCATCCATGACCGCAGCGATGGCCTGATTAATTTCAGCGAAGGAGAAGCGATCGCCCGAAGCTGGCCCAACTCTCAATTCATCGCAACTGATGGTTTAGGCCATGGCGGCATCCTGCGAGACCCCGAGATTATTCAAAAAGTGGTGAAATTCAAGCGCACCCATTGCCCAGTTTCCACACCATCGACCCCCAAGGTCCAGGCTCTGACAGAACAGCCCTTAGCCTAGGATGGTGAAAGCAAGACTCTACTGAGCTGAGGTTCAAGAGTCTCTGTCCCGTCCTCAACAGTCCTGAGTTTCCTGTTAAATGACCTCCCTATGACCGCCGTCCCGCCTCGCCCTTTCCCAGCTAAATCCAAGAAAAAGAACGTCCGCATTGTTTTTAATGTGGAGCGCGAGATTCTGGCGGAAGAGTTCAATGAACTCTGCCTCAAAGCCGGGGAGGCTCCCAAGGACATCACAAAACTCCGCATTGCTCTAAAGCATTCGCTCTTTTGTGTGACCGCTCGCAAGCTCAAGAGCAGAGAACTAGTGGGCTTTGTCCGAGCCTGCGGCGACGGCGTCTTTAATGCAGAATTGCTAGACCTCATGGCCTACCCTCCTCTCAGCGAGGCCGGAGAAGCCGTCAAGAAACAAATCGTGCTGCGGTTCAAACGAGAGATCCGGCGCACCATGCCCAAATGCGCGATCTCAACCTTTGCTCTCCCTGCCGATCTGGTTTTACTTCTGCGAGCGAACTTCGAAAAAGACCCCGACGGCATTCGCGCAATGTCCTTACCCCAGGGCGGTTGGAGCGATGAGCCTCCGGTTTATCCCAATACAGCCATGAACGCGAGCCAGCTCGCCCCCTAACGCCATCCCCAAATCGACTTCGTCGGATTTTCTATTCCCCGAACCGATCCTGTCTAGGCGAGAAATCCCCAAGGCCAAGGAAGCAGTCATCTCCCCAAAATAGAACTAACCAGCCCCAAGACCCATGGCTCAAGACTTCCATGGAACGGGCTTCTCCTAGTTGCTTTGGAAGATGTCATGAAATTCAACCGTCAATCAACCGCCACTGACTCCCCAACCAGTCCTGCAGAAGATTTTTGCCAGCAAGGCAAAGCCCATTGCGAAGCGGGTGACTTTAAGCTGGGCCTCCAAGCCTTTGATCAAGCGATCGCCCTAAACCCCAGCCACTGCCCAGCCCACAACAATCGCGGCAACGTTCTCTGCCAGCTCAAGCGCTACGCTGAGGCCCTCGCAGCCTACGACCGCGCCACAGCTCTCTCCCCCAGCTATCACGAAGCCTGGTTCAACCGTGGCCAGCTGCTCACAGACATGGGAGCCTATGGCAATGCTCTGGAATCCTACGAACAGGCCATTCGCTTTAAACCAGATCCCATGTATCTCCATGCCCGTGAAGATATCTGGCTAAAGAAAAAGCTTGTGACAGCTTAGTCAGGTTGCTCGCTCCCTTCGAGCCTAAGCGAAAGGAGCGAGCTAAACTCAGCTATTCCGCTCCACCGCGAAACAGGTGATTGTGGTCCGGATTGTAGAGACGCGATCGCACCTTATCCCCCTGCCCCCTCGCCTGAGCCGCCGCCAACGCTGGACTAATCACATACATCGTTGTGCGAATCAGCTCCTCCCGATGGGTGAGCGCAGCCATCTCCTTCAGCGGCACCTGCCAAATCTTCTCATCGGGCCAGCCCACCCGAAAGCAAACTGCAATGGGCATATCCCCATCATAATGAGCCATCAGCTTTTCCTGAGCGGCCTCCACATGACGAGCGCTGAGATAGAGGCACAGACTCGCTTTATGAGCCGCTAAGCTAGCTAGCTCTTCCGCATCTGGTACCTGGGTCCGCCCACTAATACGCGTCAAAATAATGCTCTGCACCAGGCCGGGCACCGTCAGCTCCAGCCCCAAACGAGCCGCTGCCAATTGATAAGCACTCACCCCCGGCACCACCTCAAAGGGAATCTCCTCCCGCGCTAAAGCATCCATCTGCTCATGGGTCGCCCCATAAAAACAAGGATCACCATCATGGAGGCGAACCACAACCTTACCGGCCCGCACATGCTCCACCATCTGAGGTAGCACGTCCTCTAGAGTTTTATTAGCCGTGCGTACCTTAATCGCATCCGCCTTCGTCCCCTGGAGCATCTGAGGCGGCACCAGGGAATCGGCATAAAAAATAGCATCCGCAGCCGCCAGCAATTTTGCGGCCTTAATCGTCATCAGCTCTGGATCACCTGGCCCCGCTCCAACGATGTAAACCCCTGGAGCAGGCTTAGCATCAAGCTTTAAGAGCGGTATAGCCATTGTAGAAGTGGTCATGCAATCCTTGAGTTCAACGAGATCTTCATCCTAAAAAACGCCGCCCTTGGAAAATCCATTCCGTAAGGCAGCGTCACAAATGTTCGGATTAGTTTGGGGATTTTCCGGAGGAACTATTTTGGCTCAGTACTAATAAGTGGTAGATGCACCCTGACTCAATACCCGTGGCTTGCACCAGAACCTAGTTCTGTGGCCACGGGTTTCCTTATTTCTATAGTCTATTCACATCAATTAGGGCATGGGCTATCTGTCCAGGCGGCATAGGGCAAGCGGTGATGTGAATAGTAGTCCCTCCAAAATCAGACCACCGCTAGCGATTAAATCGGGCTGGCCCGCCAGACTTAACTAGCTTTACTGAAAATCAGCCCAGATATTGTGATCCGGCCGAGATATTAGAAAGCGCCATTAAGACTTAGCCTCAGGTGAGATTTCAGCCCCAGAGACAACATCTGGCAAGGAACGCTTCAGGCCATAGAGCCAAACCAAACCCAAGCCACCAATTCCAATCCCGATCAAACTCACAACCTGGGCAATGCGCAGTGGTCCCAGCATCAGGCTATCCATCCGCAGACCCTCAATCCAAACCCGACCCAGGCTGTAGCAGAGGACATAAGTGCAGGCGATCGCCCCCAACTTAAGATTCAACTTGCCTTGAATGCCTCGAAAGAAAAGAAACAGTAGCAACCCAAGCACTGAAACATTCCACAAAGACTCATACAGAAACGTTGGATGGTAGTAGGCAACATCCGCAAAAGGACGAGGCTCAAAGACCTGCCCTGCAAATTCGACCTTCTCAGGAATAAACAACTTCCAAGGAACATCCGTCGGCCGCCCGAATGCCTCAGAGTTAAAGAAATTTCCCCAACGCCCAATCGCCTGCCCCAAAATCACTGCAGGGGTCGCCAGGTCAGCTAATTGCCAAAAAGAAACCTTCTTGAACCAAGCAAAAATCAACGCTGCGAGGGTTCCACCAATTAAAGCCCCATGAATTGCAATGCCCCCTTGCCAAATCGCCAAGGCCTGCGCAGGATTACCCGCATATTGGTCCCACTCAAACAGCACGTAATAGAGCCGCGCTCCTGGTATGGCCCCAACCACCATCCAGAGCACCAAGTCGCTCATTAGCTCCGGATCCACACTACGTTTCTTAGCTAACCATCTAGCCACCGTCACCCCCAGCAGTACCGCCGTTGCAATCAGCAGGCCATACCAGCGAATGGCAAAGGGACCAAAATCATACCCAAGGCCCGGTGAAGCAAATTGAAAGGCGAGGGGGAGCATAAAACAAAGATGCAAAGTGAATTGAGACAGACCAGCGAGAAAGCAGACAGTAAAGCTCGCTTCCGAAAAAATCGCCTAATTCCATTAAACCTCAGGCAACCATTTCGAAACGCAGAAGCCATTACACTACCACCTCTCCATAAAGCGACATTCGCCGACATAGCTAGCATTTCAGCCTAGCGAGTCCCACAGCAAACGACAAAGTGCGAGGGCAGCAATAGTCCATTAGCCCAACATCTCTTAGCAATACGCAAAAAAAAGGAGCGCCCCAAGGCACTCCCTAAAAGTCTCAAACAAAATCTAAAAAGCGAGAAGCTTTAGAAGTTCATTTCAGCAGCCTGAACCTTCTCAACCTGCTTCTTCTTCAGAACCAGCATGATTTGAGTCAGCATCACACCAGCAAAGAAGACCACCATGCCCAAGATGCGGCTGCTGCTCTGCAGAACAACTTCCACATCATGCTGACCAAAGCCACCCACGTTGGGGTTTGCGGTCAAGTCAGCACCAGCGGAAATTTCATCACCAGTAGAAACAACCGTTTCTAGGCCAGCAGGAATTTCAACAGACACTGCACCGGATTCAGAATCAATCGTCACAGCGGTATCAGAGACATCGGTGACAACACCAGCGACAGTGGACTTCACTGCGTTGTTGTTGCTCGCATCCCCCGTGGGGTAAACCTGGCCACGGCCACGGTTACCACCCACATGGACAGAGTACTTACCGTAGTGAGCACTCTTGTCGTTGCGGGGGTCAGGAGAAATGATGGGGAAAACGATTTCCCGATTCTCTTCGCCACCCAAAGGACCAACGATAACGATGTTCTCTTTGTCTTCAGCGTAGCTCTGGTAGAAGACACCTTGGGTCTCTTCTTTAAGCTCATCGCTCATGCGATCCTGGGGCGCAATCTTGAAGCCTTCAGGCAGCATCACCACTGCACCAACGTTCAAGCCACCTTTGCTGCCATCAGCTTGGATTTGCTGAAGACCATCTTCGTAGGGCACCTTAACAACACCCTTGAAAACGGAGTCAGGCAGAACCGCTTGGGGGAACTCAACTTCAATGGGCTTTTTAGCCAAGTGGCAGTTGGCACAAACGATCTTGCCCGTCGCTTCCCGAGGCATCTCGTAATTCTCCTGGGCCCAGAAGGGATAAGCCGCAGCAGACTGGGGAGCAAGAACATCGGAGCCAAGCAACAGGGCTAAGGTCGCCGCCGTAACCACCGCAGCGCGAGAAGCCCACCGCAGGGAGCGTCGCGCATTTGTAAACAGATTTCTCATCGTAATGTTCTAGAAATTGGCTCTAAAAACTGAAGCGAACTCCGAAAGGAGTAGGGGACAAAAACCTGCAAGTTAGGTCATCTAAGCTACAGGCTTTTGCTCAAGCACATAGTTAAGGTAAAGGTCTAAGCATCTAATCTGAGATGGCTCACCATTGACCTATTGAACTACCACCAGGGCTTATCGCCTGTGCGGAAGTCCGTTTCTGTCCAAGGAGAAACAGAGACCTTGTCATCTTCAACATCTACATGGGCCAAAGCCAGAGAAAGAGGAGCAGGACCACGGACGACCTTACCTGTTTCGTCGTACTGGGAACCGTGGCAAGGACACATGAACTTGTTCTCGCTGGCATTCCAAGGCACAACGCAACCCAGGTGGGTGCAAACAGCGCTCATGCCGTAGCCACGAATCTCTTCGGGACCGTCCACAACCAAGTAAGTGGGGTCACCTTTCAAGCCTTGAACCAGGGTGCGATCGCCCACGTTGTGCTCAGCCAAGAACGCGCTGGCAACCACGTCATTACCCACAGCATCCTTAGCAGTGACACCGCCGCCACTACCACCGCTGGAAGGAGGAATGAAATAGCGAACTGCTGGATATAGCGCACCGGCGACAACCCCGCCAGCAGTGCCAAAGGTCAGCAAATTCATGAATTGACGACGACCCATACTTGGGACGTCAGAGGCTCCGGATGCTTGAGACATGTGCTTTTTATATGCGGTGAATGGCTAGAACGGTCAGAAGAACGCTGACCCAAGCGCCTATTAAGGCCCAATCGCTAAATTCAGGTAACCCCCAGGTAAACCCACAAGGGTGGCCCAACCCAAGTGACTGGATAAAGCGGGCCCTGAAACAGCTTGTCTTGGACAATCTTGCTCTAATGAAAGTTAGAACAGGATTTTGTAGACTAACAGTAAGTATTATTGCATTGCCGCAAACCTCTGACAGTCCGTATTAAGAATCATTAACTTCAATCTCTCATCACAAAACGACTGCCATGACAGGATTGGAACTTCACAAGCTATTAACCGAGAAGTGGGGGCGTTCCTACGATGTGCAGCTCCGCAAGACCCAGGGCAAGATCATGGTGCAAATCATGTGGAAATACCTGGAACAAGCCTCTTTTCCCCTCAGTCCTGAGGAATATGAGGAGCACCTTAACGAAGTGGGAAACTATATCCAAGCTTTGGGAGCCGTTTCCCAGCTAGAAGAGGCCGTGAAAAATGCCAAGGGAAGACCTCGTATTGGCAAGGCGATCAGCATTCCTCTCACATTGGAGCTGGGCGATCGCGCTTCAGAATGGATGCTGGACTAAATCATTGAGACCGATGCCAATGAGACATCAGGCCTGAAAACTCATAAAAGCGAAGGGCGAGGAAAGCATTACATAGCTTT
>CALLAT010000106.1 GCA_938002085.1 uncultured Pseudanabaenaceae cyanobacterium | reverse complement strand
TGATACTGATGGCCACTCTGTTGCCCAGTCGTCAAACGCTGTTGGACTGGGGGCACAGGCGGCGGATGCAGCCCCCTGAACAACGCTCGTCTTTATTGAAAGAGCTGTTGCTGGGAGAGCGTAGCCCCGGTGTTGTGGCAGTGATTGTCAATCTGCTGTTGATGGTGCTGATTAGCTTTGGTTGGATGGTGCAGTTTTTAGAGAAGACAAGCGAGGTGACTCAGGCAACATCAGGTGCTCCTTTCCTGGGTGGATTGGTGCTGACTTTATTGGCGATCGCCATCTATGCGGCCCTGGCCCAATTAATGCTGTTCCTCAAGACCCCTAAGCGCAGTACCTGGGCAGTGGGAGCGGTGGTATTGGCAATGCTGTTGCCGTTGATATCCGGCGGAATTTTAAGCATTGGCAATAATGGTTCAGCGATCGCACAAATCCTGCTTTTGCTGTCACCAGTCCCTTGGGCGGCTTGGGGTAGCTCCTCACCTGTGGAATCTGGGTTAATTGTGAGCGCTGTTCTATTTGAATGCTTTGTGTTGGCAGCACTGTTGTGGAAGTTGAGTGAGGACTTACACAATGAAACGCCTTTGGCAAAAGGCTCGTAGGTTGGCGTTGAGGAACGAAACCCAACAGGCTGAGACATGGGTCTGGCTTGGGCTGCGGGCAATTTTGGCCGATTATTCCAATGGTGATAAGGCGGTGATTCATCAAGTACTTGGCTATACAACTTTATTACAGCCTCAGAAGACGGTGACCCAGGCGGCGGCGCTGGGGGATTTCGGCAATAGCGGTCAGGGGGTTTCGGCTGGGAATATATCAGTCGGGGACTTGGGTGAGGTGGACGGTAACAAGAATATTGGGGGTTAGCAATGAGTCAGTTCTTTCCCTGTCCTCATTTAGAAGCAGAGGTAGAGCTGACGGATGAGCGAGAGCAGCACATTATGCAGAGCCATCCGGGAACACTGCCTGACTATACAGATTCAGTTAGCGCAGACTTTGGCACAGCCTGATTTAGTTAGGCCTAGTGAGTGAGATGAGTGGGCCTTACGCTTCTCGAAATGGTTCGAGAATATTCGCACTGGACGCTATTTGGTGGTTGTTACAATCTCAGATAGTGACCCGACTCGCCATTGGATTATCACGACCTATACAGCTCGAAAGTTAGCTGGAGGAGGCTAGAGATGGGAAATCTGACGTTCCAGTACGATCCAGTGGGGGATATTCTCACGATTCAGACTTGTCCTAGCTATGCGGAGCAGGAGACGGAGGAGTTGGAGGATGAAGTGGTGGCGCGGCTGAATCCAGAGTCGGGGAATATTGAGACTTTGGAGATTTTATTTTTCTCGAAGCGAGTTGAACAGTAACCATTGGAGCTGCCGATTTTGGCAATGCTTCAGCCTGCAGCGTCTTCTTAGCCCCAGACTTATAACGAGATTCAATATCTAAATCCCCCCAAAGAAGCTGAGCAAGAAGAGGAGTGCGATTATGAATAGAACAAAAGAGCTCCAGCCTTCTCCCAATCTGGGCTCTGAGAGATCCCGTTGGAAACTACACCACAGGCATTCATACCTAGTGTGTGCTGTGTGAGCGAGTGCCTTTTTCCCGCATCGGGGGCAGTCTTGCAGTTCTTCTGTGTGTCGTGGTAATCCGGGATGCATTTGAGTTTTCCTATGCTGATTGATAGCTCTGGTCTGTTTGGAGTTGCCTGGGAAGTCGGCTTCCCAGACTTTTACTAATTGGCTGTGATGCTTAGCTTGCTTAGGTTTGGCGAAGCTAGGGCTTTTTCTCAGCGGCGATCAACTTCTCCAATTTGTCTTGAGCATCTTTTCGCTTTTGGGAGCATACGGAGCTGATACCAGCGCTAGTGAAGCTGGTGGAGACGGCAGCTTCCGTCGGCTCATTGGTGAGAACCATCACGGCACTTGCTACAGCAAGGAAAAAGGAAGCGACAAAGCCAAAACAGTAAAAATCAAAATCTGCCGCTGCTTGGTTGAGAAGCTGTCGCTTTGCAGCTTCTCCATAATTTATTTCGCGATCTCTCATGGGGAGGGCTCCGAAAGATTCCGATTGGTGATGAACACCTCAGTTCTAGAGCCTATGCAAAATATTGGTGCGGATAATAAACATTCTGAGCAAAGTTTTTTTGATGTACATCGAGAATCGCCCAACAGACAACAAATAAGAGCAGTGAGGATCAGATGGCTCCAGAAATGTTTATTATCAACACAACCGACTGTTGATAATAAACAAACTCGACAAGGGTGAATGCTTGGCTGTGAAGGAAAGTTCTAACTCCCCGCCTCCATTAAATGAAAAGAGCTGTGAGCTGAATGAAGCAGGTAGAGCATTGCTCGAATCTTGGCTAAGACAGATTTACCCCGACGGAAGGCCTGGTTTTGGAGAGATTTTCGGGTCGGAAATTAAAAGAGCATGGGCAAGCGACCTGTTCAAAGCAAAGAAAAAGGGCTACCATGCCGAAAAAATTGATACAGCCTTTAAGAATCTGGAAGCTATAGCAAAAGCAAAAAAGGTCGAGCTTCCAGGGAAATTTGAGAAGAGCAAGCATTGTCAATCCTTTACCAAGCAGAACTCATCAAAAAAAGGATCTCAAAATACAAAGCCAGAAACGCAACGAGTCGAGACTTCAAGCGAGCAGAAGCTTATTCAGAAATTGTGGGATCTGAACTGCACTGAACAGAAATATCACTTCGAGCGAAATTGGAAACACTGTGATAGTGCTGCTTTAGTCTCTCTCCACAGCAAAGGAGAACTATCTCAACGGTGGCTTGTTAAACGCTTTGCCCAAAAAGGGGTTGTCAACTTTAAAACCGCCTACAAAATTCCAATCAAGGCAGGGCCTTACCAGCCGATGGTTCAAGAGCACAGTGAACTCTGGAATGAGATAGCAAGGTACATGCCAGGGGTAAAAGCTCAAAAACACGCAATCATTGAGGAATTGTGTCAAATTGCACAAACTCAGTCTGTTGTGATGGCACTCTATGGGCTTGATAGCCACACAAAGCGATTACAGCCGCTACGCAAAATTGTGATGGAGTTTTGGCAAGAACTTTATGCAGCTCTGGACAAACATCCCCCTAATCCACACAGCTCTCACCTTGCATTATTTTTAGTCGGAGATATTGATACAACCAACATTTTCGATACATGTACCACAAGTCTTGCTACTCCTGAAACTCCGTATTCCTTACGGTTACCTGATCTCACAGTTATTGACAGGCGTGACGTGAAGCAATGGATTGGTGGCGTTAATGATGATGTATACGGAATCCTTAGCAGTCTTGCCAAGGGTGTCGATATTGATGAGATTCTTGGTGAGGAGCTACAGCAGTGGGGAGAAGCCCCTGATGAGGTTTTCAGGAAATTAAGTGCTTTATGCGGTGGGGTTGATTTACAGAGTCATTGGGAGCTAGATCGGTAATGAGTAGCCAAAATATTAACTACAACTATAGCGGCGATGTACAGCCTCCCAACAAAGGTCGTACTGGTGTAACTGATGACCAGGGGCGAATTTATTATCCGTATATTCCTAGTGATGACTTGCAGGAGGTCGTAAATCTAGCGATTAAGCTGGAGCGCCCGCTGCTGCTGGAGGGGGAGCCTGGTTGTGGCAAGACTCGCCTGGCGGCAGCGCTAGCTTATGAGCTGAGCTGCAACAACTTGGAAAATGTACAGGATAAGGCAGGCAATCTAGAGAAGTCTTGGCCTTTTTACATTTGGACTGTGAAGTCAGTTAGCCGGGCGCGGGATGGGCTGTATACCTATGATGCGGTGGCGCGGCTGCGGGATGCTCAATTAGTAGGCTCTGACCCGTTACAGCTCAAAGATTTTTTAGGTGAAGAGGAGAGCGAAGACTTATTAGCACGGTTGAAGAACAAAAAGGGGTATCGCAAGTTTGGCAAATTAGGTAAAGCTTTGCGGCATCAGGACCAGCGGCCTGTGTTGCTGATTGATGAGATCGATAAGGCAGACAGTGACTTTTGCAATGACTTGTTGCTTGAGCTAGATCAGCTACGGTTTGAGGTGCAAGAGACAGAGGAGAGCTTTCCAGCGCCTGAGCAGAAGCCCATCATCATTATTACGAGTAATCGCGAGAAGCCTTTGCCGGAGGCCTTTTTGCGGCGGTGTTTATACTTCTATGTGGAGTTTCCAGCAAAAGAATGCCTCAACCTAATTGTTGATAGGCGTTTTGGTGGTTTAAAGAAAGGCCAGAAAAAGGTGGTAGCCGAGGCACTGGAGCGATTCTATAGAGTGCGGGAGCTGCTGGAGCAGCAGCCGGGAAGGCGGTCTCCGGGGACGAGTGAGTTTTTGGAGTTTTTGACGGTGCTGCTGGATAAGCCGGTGGCGGAGGCGAGGGAAGATCTTAAAAATTTAAGTGAGCGGTTGCCTCTGCTGGGGACGCTGCTGAAAAATCGCGAGACACAGAAGTCTGTGCGCGATGGGTTAAAGGAAAAAAGCTGATGGCTAAGGGGACTCAGCCATTTTTAGACTTGTTTTTGCAGCTGCGATCGGCGGGGCTGGTGCTGACGCTGGAGCAGTATGACCTGCTGGTGCAGTCTCTGGAGCAGGGGATGGGGCTGGGCGACTGGCCAGATTTGAAGCGGGTGTGTCGCTGCCTGTGGGTGAAGCAGGAACCGAAGAGTCGAGATGCACAGTTGTTTGAGCAGGTGTTTGAGGAATATGTGCGAGAGAAGCAGCTAGTCCAGCCTTTGCCTGCGGTGGCTCCTGAGCGGGAACGAGACGATATTGGCCCCAGCTTTGAGAATCGGTTACCGAAGATTCCGCCCCGGCAGTTTCCGGATAGCCAGGCGGAGGGGGAGCGGCTTGCTCCTGTGGCAATTGAAAGTATTAAGACCGATTGGGAGCCGTTGAATACAAAGAATCTGCGGTTGCAGCCCACTGAGTTGCCGGTCTCGACGGGGGATGTGGAGGCAGGTTGGCGGGTGCTACGTCGTCCTGTAGCAGAGGGGCTGCCGGTGGAGCTGGATGTGGAGGCGACGGTAGCCAAGATTAGCCAGGAAGGCTTGTTTGGGGAGATGGTGTTGCGTCCGGCGGCGCGGCGGCGGACGGAGCTGGTGGTGTTGCTGGATGATGCGGGGGCAATGGTGCCGTTTGGGCCTGCGTTGAAGCCGCTGCTGGAGGCGGTGCAGGAGAATCGGGTGAGTCCGGCACGGCTGTATCGATTTACGAGTTATCCAACGGAGTTTTTGTATCCGGCGGGGGGAGGTCGAGCTGTGCCGGTGCGGCAAGTGTTGTCGCAGCTGAATGGGCGACGGACGGTGGTGATGGTGCTGAGTGATGCCGGGGCAGCAACGCGCAGTTACAGCGAAGAGCGGGTAAGGGAGACGGAAGCATTTTTGCAGGCTTTGCGGCCCTGTGTGCGGGAGGTGTTGTGGCTGAATCCGCTGCCAGAGGAGCGATGGGAGCAGACTTCTGCGATGGCGATTGCGGGACAGTTGGTGGGGCCACGGCTGGGGCAGATGCTGCCATTTGTCAGTGAAAGCTTGAGCCAGGCGGTGCTGTTGGCTGGGGGGGCAGGCTGATGGCGGTTCAATTGAATGCACAACGGATTGCACTGTTTCGGGAGCGCTATGGGGAGAAGGCGCTGGATTTGGCTTGCCATGGGGCGTTTCCGCTGACGCTAACGACGGATTTGTTGTATTGCTTGCGGGAGCAGTTTGAACTGGGTGGGGATTGGTATGGGGCGGCGGATGTGTTGCTATCGGGTTTTTGTCGGTCGGTGGGGCATGACCTGTATGAGATGGATGGGGAGCTGCGGAATGCGCTGCTGCATAAGCTGAACGCTCGGTTTCCAGCGCGATTGGCGGAGTTAGAAGAATTTATGGTGGGTTATATTCGCCATCGGTTGGAGGCGAAGCAGGATTGGCGGGCGTTGGCGTTGGGCGACCCGGATCCGGAGCGGATGCGGTGGACGGTGTTGGCTTGTTTCCGCAGTGAGGAAGTGCGGGCGGAGATTGAGCGGGCGTTGCAGGAGATGGCGGCGACGGAGGGAAATTTGAAGGAGCGGCTGCGGTTGGCGGCGCTGGTGGAGAGCCATGCGAGCTTGCTGGGGGAGAAGGAGTTTAAGCCCATTTTGCTGGACCTGGCTGAGAAGGTGGCAGATGGGGAGCCGGTGAATGAGCGAGCGGCGGAGGTGGCGGCGCTGCGGCAGGCTGGGTTTGGGTTAAAGACTCTGACGTTTGAGTATGCGGAGGTTGTATTTGGGGAAGAAGAGGAAGAAGTACTACCTATTGAGTCACTGGGAAAATTCCGCTTCGTGACACCGACGGTGGATGAAGATGGGAATTTGTTACGCGAGGAAGAAGGGGAAGCGAGCTATTTTGTGGAGCCTTTGGGAGACAAAGGTAAGGCACCTTTCATAACGATGGTGGCCATTCCAGGTGGGAGCTTTGCCATTGGGAAATCCGCAGAAGAAGATGGTCAACCAAAGCATCAAGTCACATTAAAGCCATTTTTCATGGGTCAGGATCCGGTTACGCAGGAGCAGTGGCGCATAGTAGCGAAAATGCCATCTGTGAACAGAGATTTAGAAGCTGAGCCATCACGATTTAAGGGCAATAAGCTTTTGCCTGTCGAGAGGGTGAGCTGGGATGATGCGATGGAATTCTGTGCCCGGTTGAGTCAGCATTCTGGGCGGACCTATCGACTGCCGACTGAGGCAGAGTGGGAATATGCCTGTCGCGCTGGAACAACAACAGCATTCACTTTTGGAGATTCGCTCAAGAAAATTCCTCCTCGCAAAAAGCCTGCTGTCATCCATGAACTTCAACTGACTCAATTAGCAAATTTCTCTTACTCCAAGACAACAGAGGTAGACCTGTTTCCAAAGAACGCCTTCGGCTTGCGTGATATGCATGGCAATGTTTTGGAGTGGTGTGCTGATGATTGGCATCGAGACGTGGCTGATATTCCGAAGGATGGAAGTGCTTGGCTCTCAGAAGATGGTAGTACAACTAAAATGCTACGCGGCGGCTCCTGGAACTACTTTCCGAGGTCTTGCCGTTCCGCGTATCGCTACAACTTCAATCGCGTCGACCGCAACAGCTTCTTCGGTTTTCGTGTGATGTGCGAAGCGCCGAGGACTCCTTAGCCCTCTGCTCTTTTGCCCTCTTGCTCTCTTGGCTATTTCTTCTTTGCGCGAAGCGCAGGATCGATTTTTTTGAAAATTCAGGGGACTGACTCATCTTTGCAAAAAACTAGATTTTGGAAGATGTGACGGCGAAGGCTTTTGGCGTTGCCATGGAGAAGGTGCGCTTCCCAGCTTTGAAGACGCTGCACTAGCTCATTTAGGGGGAGGTTACCGGTGGCATAGTCCCGTTGGAGCTGTTTGCCACGACGGCGAGCGCGGCGGAGGTTGTCACCTCGAACGCGGATGTGGCGGGGCAGGATGCGGAAGCCGACGAAGTTGGCACCGTGGCGGGTTTCGTAGAGCTGGCTTTTGATGGGGTGGATGCGTAGGCGGAGTTGGTTCATGTAGCCTTCAATCGCCACCCGCGCATCCAAAAGCTCCTGCCGGTCATCGCTGAAAAGGGCGAAATCATCGACGTAGCGGAGGTATTTGCGGGCTTTGAGTTCTTCTTTAACGAGGTGGTCAAAGCCGCTGAGGTAGACATTGGCGAAGAATTGGCTAGTGAGGTTGCCAATGGGCAGGCCTTTGCGGTGCTGGAGCGGGGTGAGCAGGTCATCACCGGGGAAGTATTCGAGGCTGGCGTCTTGCTCATTGCTGTGGTCGATGATGAGGTCGATGAGCCAGAGGGTGTCGGGGCATTTGATTTTGCGGCGGATGATGTCCTTGAGGATGACATGATCAATGCTGGGGAAATATTTGCGCACGTCGCACTGGAGAACGTAGCGACTGCTGCGGGTGAACTTGATGAAGCGCTGGAGGGCGCGGTGGGTGCCGTAGCCGGTGCGGTTGGCGTAGCTATCGGCGATGAAGCTGCGCTCGATGGAGGGCACGATGATGTTGCAGAGGGCATGGTGGACAACGCGGTCCCGGTAGGGGGCAGCGGAGATGAGGCGAGGCTTGGGGTCGAGGATGCGGAAGGTGCGGTAGCCACCCGGTCGGTAGGTGTGGGTTTGGAGCTCTTGCTGGAGGCGGAAGAGGTCGCGTTCGAGGTGGTAGTTAAAGTCGAGGACGTTGCCGCGAAAGCGTTTGCTGCGCTGGGCTTGGTGGGCGGCTTTAAGGAGGTTTTCAAAGCTGAGGATGGCGGGCCAGAGGTTGCGGAGGCGTTTCATTAGGGCTAGGGGAGGTGACTTCTGAAGCGCTAATACCAAAACAAGTTCTCCTCTCGGGAGGAGGTAGAGGTGGGTTGGCTCGGGGCTTGAGGCAAGGCAGACCCACCCTTAGTCCCTCCCAGGAGGGAAATCTGTGGGGCGGCTAGGCTTTTTTGAGTTGGGGTTTGATGCTGGACTGGGGGCGCTGTTGTTTGATCCAGCCACCGAGATCGGTGCCGATGTCGTTGATGAGGCGGGAGACGTATTCGTAGCGGCGGGTTTGGAGGAGTCCGAAGTCTTTGAGGAGGCGGGTTTGGTAACGGAGGATGTCGAGGCGGTTGTTGAGGGATTGGAGCTGGGTGAGCTTGCTGGTGGCGTAGCGGACCTGGATGAGGCCTTCGAGGAGATCGTAGAGGCCGCAGATGAGGCGTTCCCCGAGGGTGAATTTGTGGTCGCGGGGGAGCTGGTTGAGGATGGGGACGTACCAGCGAATGAGGTCGTAGGTCTTTTGGATGATGGGGAGGTCAGTGGGCATGGTGAATTGTAATGGGAGCCTAGACAGGTCAGTCTCCATGAGCCCATAATCGCGGTGGGATAGGCAAGCAAACGCGGCGGCTCCTGGAACAACAATCCGAGGAATTGCCGTTCCGCGTATCGCAACAACAACAATCGCGACGACCGCAACAACAACATCGGTTTTCGTGTGATGTGCGAAGCGCCGAGCACTCTTCATGGCCAGAGCTGGCAGGTGTGAATCTGTCGGGCGTGCGAGGAGGAGTCCAGACCTATTCCGGTGATGCTTTGACCTTGGCTAAAGTATCCAAAAAGTGATAGAGGTCGGCTAGCTTGGTAGGTTCGCCGAAGAGTTGAACCGGCCTCTCCTCAAGTTTGTAGCTGAGTATGATTTTGGGTGGGTATGGCTGAGCTAACGATTCGACGCCGCAGCGGCACCACTCAATGTTTCACCGAAGACCTGGGCAATGGTGTGGAACTGGACATGGTTCTGATTCCCGGTGGAACGTTCCATATGGGGTCGCCGGAGGATGAACCGGGGTACGAAGACTATGATGGGCCGCAGCATGAGGTGACGGTGCCGACGTTTTTTATGGGTCGCTATCCGGTGACTCAGGCGCAGTGGCGAGCCGTCGCCAACAGCCCCCAGGTGAAGCAGAAGCTGGAGCTGGAGCCCTCTCATTTCAAAGGCAATGACCTACCTGTGGAACTGGTGATTTGGGATGAAGCAGTGGAGTTTTGCGCGAGGCTGAGCCGGGATACTGGAAAGCAATATGGCCTACCTAGCGAAGCCCAATGGGAATACGCCTGTCGAGCTGGCACAACCACGCCTTTTCATTTTGGCAATCAAATCACAACCGAACTAGCCAATTACAACGGCAGTAGTTACAACAATGGCCCGTCTGGTCAATCCGCAGAGAAAACAACTCCTGTGGGTTCATTCCCAGCTAATGCCTGGGGGCTGCATGAAATGCATGGCAATGTGTGGGAATGGTGCGCCGATAACTGGCATGAAAATTACAAGGGAGCACCAACGGATGGCAGTGCCTGGATGAAGAAAAATGACGAACAGTCGTGTGTACAACGCGGCGGCTCCTGGGACAACGATCCGAGGTATTGCCGTTCCGCGTCTCGCCTCATCTACAATCGCGACGACCGCAGCTTCAACCTCGGTTTTCGTGTGATGTGCGAAGCGCCGAGGACTCCCTAGACCTCTGCTCTTTTGCCCTCTTGCTCTCTTGGCTGTTTCTTCCTTCGCGCGTAGCGCGGGATCAAATTTTTTATTTTTGCCCGCTTGGCTCAAGAATCTTGTCGCTTCTTCCAAGACCACTGGAAGTGCTTGGTCCCCATTTCTGTGGCTGCGGACCAGCAGAGATACAGCACAAATACACCCATGGAGGCGAGAAAAATGGGTAGATCGTCAGGCATGAGTTTGAGTGATGAAGTAGCTATGGCTTTTACATGGAGCTAGCCCCCATCTCGGTTCCCCTTGCCCCCAAGTTTGGGGGAAGGGGAACCGGGAACAAAAGTTTTGTTTGGGCTGTTGCTCCCCTCTCCCAGAATTGGGACGAGGGGCTGGGGGAGAGGGCTGTGCAAGCCAGAAAAAGGTTCCTAGGACCATATGACAATCTTGTCACAGCAGCGTCACAGCAGCTTCTCAGGAAGGGCTTAGGTTAGGAAGCAACCCTAGGACAGAAGCTTTGGCATCGGTCATGAGTAGTCGATTATCGGCCTCATCCAATCGATTACCCCTTGCCCTTGAGCAATGCTCCTGCCCAATTCAACAGTCTCCTTACAACTAAGATGCAAAATTTTCTTCCCCGCAAAGCCGCTGCTGCCGCTAGCCTGATTGCTCTCGGTGCAGGGCTGGCAACTGGCATGGGTCGCGTTGAATTCAAAGGTAGCCCAGCGATCGCTTCCCCTAACCAGACCGCTTTGATTGCCCAGGCGACCCCCAGCTTTGCCCCGGCACCTAACACCATCCGCGACGTCGTCCGTGAGACTGGCGATGCCGTCGTCCGCATCGATGCCAGCCGCACCGTCAGCCAACGTCAGCCAAACTTGGGCAATGACCCCTTCTTCCGTCGCTTCTTTGGCGACCAGCTGCCCCAGGGGGGAACCCGTGAGCGCACCGAGCGCGGTTTGGGGTCAGGCTTTATCGTCAGCAGCAGTGGCCAAGTGATTACCAATGCCCATGTGATTGACGGGGCCGATCGCGTCACAGTCACCCTCAAGGATGGCCGCGAATACGAAGGCAAAGTGGTAGGCGTGGACAGCGTCACCGATGTAGCCGTAATCGACATCGACGGCAAGGACTTGCCCACAGTCAAGCTGAGCGATTCGGACAAAATTGAGCCGGGGGAATGGGCGATCGCGACCGGTAACCCCCTCGGCCTCGACAACACCGTCACCGCTGGTATCGTCAGCGCCACGGGCCGCAGCAGTGCAGACATTGGTGCACCGGACCAGTGGGTGGACTACATTCAAACCGATGCCGCCATTAACCCCGGCAACTCCGGTGGTCCCCTGCTCAACGCCAGGGGTGAAGTCATCGGCGTCAACACCGCCATCCTGCGCGAAGCCCAGGGCCTTGGCTTTGCCATCCCCATCAACACCGTTCAGCGCATCGCCGACCAGCTGGTTGCCAAAGGCAAAGTGGATCACCCC
>CALLAT010000105.1 GCA_938002085.1 uncultured Pseudanabaenaceae cyanobacterium | reverse complement strand
GCTTATTTTCAAGCCTTATCTTGCAGTTGGTCCGATAGGTTTAGGAATGTCTCGTCCAGAAGTTCGCACAAAACTTAGAGAAAAAATATCAGGAGAAGATTTAGCGATTGAAGAAAGTCAATTTGGAGACTACTTCAGTTTAATAGATATTTCTGTTGACTATAAGAGGACTCATCCTTATGGCTGCCATATTATTGGGATTTATCCTCCTAACAATCTATTTCTAGAAGACCAAGATTTAATGAATTTATCTCTTTGGGAAATTAAAAGGCTGTTAGAGAAAAGGAGGGAAAACTTCGAGATTTATACAGAGGGAATCGCCGTATCAAGTCTAGGACTACTTTTTGATACTGAAGATTATGAAGAGCTTAAGATGGAGAGCCCGGTGAAAATTACTGTCTTCGATAAGACACATGATTTGTCTGGTTGTTTGGGGCAACCTAATTATCGTTCTGTTAAGCACTGAACAAGAAATATGCTTCTCCTGCAAAGGATTTAAAGAGAAAAAAATGTGCCTTATCTGGCTCTTAGGCTCTAACTAGACCAGACGATCAATTTTTACCGCAGTCTGTTGAAGAATTTAGGATTTCATTAAGTTTCCGAGGTAGCTTCGCCTTGTGATAACAGCTCCAACCAATAAGTCAAAGCTTAAGCAAGACAACACATACCAGCCCGGCGTAAACTCCGACCCAGCCTGCCAAAAATGCAGCACCAAATCCCACAGCGGATGCAGCAGCCAGCCCAATGCCAGCCATCCAACTCTGTGCCGCAAACCGAGAATGGCCAAACTGCTGTAAACCAGCAGCCCGAGGCATTCGATGAGTAGCCAGGGAGCGGGTGCTTGGGCGGCGATCGCAAACCCCACATAAATCACCGCCGCCACTACCAACCCCACAGCCCAAACTTGCCGCTCCTCAGCAGGCCCATATTTTGCCAACCCTAGGAACAGAGCTCCTAGGCCCAAGCCCAGCAAAAGCGATGGAATAATCATGGGTAGATAGCCAGCGCGCTAAGCCTTCTGCAAACGCTGAACAAACGCCCCATGCTCAGGAGAAGCCAAGCCCGCTTGCAAAACCTCCAACACCTGAGCCATATCATCCCCAAGCAGAGCTGCTTCTGCGAGCCACAACCCCGGAAAAACCACACTCCGAATAATGCCATCGCGATCGGGCGTCAGTCGCTGATAGGCTCCATCATTCAAACCGAACCACTCCAGCTGGTTTTCGTAGGATTGCCAAATCGCATATTCCAAGACACCATTGCGACGGTAAACCTGCTTCTTGCTACCCGTATCAATCGAAACGCTACTGGCGGCGATTTCAACGGCTAACTCGGGAGCCCCTTCAAGATATCCATCACTATCGATTCGCGTTTGCCCCCCTGATTCGGGCTTAATCAGCAGCACGGCATCCGGTTGAGGTTCATTCTCCAGATCCAACCGAACCGTTGGTTCAACGCTGAGGTCCAGTCCCGGTGTCAACGCTTGATAGAGCCCCAGCCAGGTCATGATGCGGCTGTGAGGTTTGCCATGCTGTTCATGGCGAAGCGGAGAGGCCACGTAAACCGTTCCTTCGATGAGTTCTGCTTTACGAATATGAGGTGCAGCAGCGTAGCGACGCTCAAATTCAGGGCGTGTGAGGCGATCGCCACTTTCCAAAGGCGGTGGTCCCTTGGGCGGTGAGACTGCTTTTGCTTGAGCGATCGTCATGGTGAATGATCCTCAACGAACCGTCACGAACTTATTGGCAATCGTCTGATTGGCAACAATGCAATGCTAAACCATTCCTCAACTCGCCGTTGCGGTGGCAGTGGCGGTCTCCTCTGGGCTAGGCACAGGTTCTGATGCAGCCAGGTCTTCCTCACTGCTATAGCCCGACTCAATCAGATAGCGGAAGGCGCGGGCGATCGCTTCAGCACAGTCCGCTGGCGGCATCTGATAAAACGCACTCCAGGCATTGGCCTTGTGGCTGCTGTAGCCATCCTGGTGCTGGGGATACTCATCGAGCCAGGCAATGCGAACGGCGTGGCCGACGACGACATCAAGGACGAGGTAGTCTTCGATGTTGAGGTCCGGGTTGCGTTGGGCGATCGCCGCCAATTCCAACAGCGCCTCAATATTCATTTGCCGGTATTCCGGGGCCTGAATCTTGTTGAGCAAATGCTCGATGCGTAGAGCAAAGTTGGTCTCACCCGGTGTCATCTCCAGCACCAGGGGATAGCTATCGAGGCGATTGCGTCGCTCCAGCTTGTCGCCAATAACCACGCCCTTACATTGGTTCAGCAACTGCCAAACGCTCTTATAAAAGTCCTTGGGCACTAGGTTCAATGAGCCTTCTAGCTGACGGCGCTGACGCCAGTCACGGTTCATCATTTCACTCTCAGGGCTGTGACCCTCAAAGGTGTCCTGAGCGACAACAAATTCAATCGACTGAGCCGCTTTGCCAACATGCAATGATTCTTGCTGTTGCAACACTTGGTTCAGGTCGTCGTAGCCTTCCAGCACTGCCAGCAGCATCATCTTGATTTCAAAGGGGCTTTGCTGCATCAGGGCTTCGTAGGCTTCGTCCTGGGTTAGCTTTTGCTCCTTAGCAATTTGGCTGGTGAGTAGCAGGATTAGGTAGCCGACGCGCAGGGTTAGGAAACCCTTGAAGCGCTCGGGGTCGGCGTTAAGCAGGACGCCGAGGTGGAGGAGGATTTCTTGGGTGAGGACACGATCGCGAATGTCCTCGCGGCAAAACTCCCGCAGCTTCGCTTTCAGCTCTGGATTGGCCAAAGGCTGGGTGATCAGCGAAGCCTCGCTGTAAGCCTTACCCACCGCAATTTGCTTACGACGCACCAAGATATCCGTCACCGCATCGGACAAGCCGATATCGACCTTTTCTAGCAAGGCAGCAGCCCGGCGCACCAAGGCCCACAGCCTGAGCTGACTGGCCTTTTCATAGACTTCATGGATCAGCTCCGCCACCGTGAGAGGGCTTTGTCCTGAAATCAGTGGCGTCACGAAATCCAGTCCTTGGGACGCCCGCAGGGTTTGCAACAGCTCAATTTGCTCATACAAGTTTTCAGACTGGCGCAGGAGCTTGAAGATACTCTCGGATTCAGTCTGAACTTCCAGATCAAATTCCTGCTGATTGCTGAGGGGCTGGTTATGCTCCAGGTTCAGCTTCAACGCAGCCTCGCGGATGCCAGAAGTCGCTGAGCCAAAGGGCGTGAAGGCAAATGCTCCAGGATCATCAATGCGCTCGCTCCCAGCAGTGAGCATCAGCTGTTGCAGCGGCCCCACCTTGACCGGCACACCATCACAGAGCCCACCGTTCAGCTCCTGCATCAGGGTCAACAGGGCATCGCGGCCATTTTCCACCATGGAACGGGTGATGCGCAGGGTGAGTAATGGTTTGCCCAGTTCCCGCCAGTTGCGGTGCAGGTAGGCGATTTCACTTTTGATTTGGGCGACGAGGAAGGGCTCATCCAGGGTGAGGTAAAACTGCTCAAGGTCGAGGAAGGCGGGCAAGAAAACCACGGCTTCGCCCCGGATGCGGAAGAGGCGGGAGGTGGTGAGGCTGCGTAAACGGCGCAGCGGGCGACCTGTGAGTTTGAGCTGTTCATTCGCCCCAATATGTTGATACAGCTTCGACAGTTCCTGGGCTTCGTAGAGCTGAATCGGATTGAGCTGGTCCGAGGTTTGCGTTGCAACACCGCAGGCTTCCAGTTCTGCCTGCAACACTTTGTCTTCAGCCACCAAAGCAATTTGAACGGTGGGCTGACGCTGCTTGCCCAGGTGGGTGTGACGGCCCAGGGGGTCAATATCGCCAGGGGCCAAGAGGCCATCGTCCATCATCTGGCCCAGGTAGTAGAGGCTCTGGGCCCAGACAAGCGGGACGTTTTCGTTGGGCAGGCGCGCTTGGCTGCCAGGGTTTTCTTTCTCAGCTTCGACCTGGCTGGCGGGGACGAAGTAAATCTCGGGCAAGAGAGCGATGCCATCCTGTTTGACTTCGACAAATTCAAGGCGCTTGCGGTAATCCGAGACGAAATCACGATCGCCCCGGAACAGTCCATCCAGCATCAAATAGGTGTAGAACAGGGGCCACTCACATTCGATATGCTCAAACTTTTGCAGCTCCCAAGGGTCGTAATGGAGGCGATCATGGTCTTCCAGCACGGTTTGGTGACCGTCCCGCAAGAAGCGCTTGCAGCCATAGCGGCCCTGAAGCTTGGAAATGATTTCGTTACGGGTGCGATCGGCTAGAGCGCTGTCTTCAATGGCAAAAGCTGGGAAACCAATCACGCTGAGGGTTGCAGCGTCCACTTCCTTAGAGCTGGATTCTCTGGGCAACAGCGAGGTCAGCGTGGCGCGGGCGCGGGCAATCTCGTCCGGCAAAACGTGAATCACCGAAGCTTGACCGCCGTGAATGCCAAACAGGTTAAAGCCATTCAGCGCTTCCAAAGCTGCCTTAGCCATGCCGACAGAGCTAGCATTCAGTTCAGCATTGCCGTGGTTAATCTTGTTGCCCCGCTCCCAGATGCCGTAGTCCGGAGTGCGGTAGGTGCGGCCAATGTAATAGACCAGGTTTTGGACAAAGTTGACTTCATCCATGGTGTAAACGATGGATAGCCCTGAAGCCGTCATCTCTGCCAGCATCAGCAGAAAGAGAGAAGTCGCGTCGAGCTGAAGATGTCCCCATTCGTCATCGCCCACAACTGGATCGCCTGTTGGGGTCTCGTACTTGGCATGGAGTGCGTCGAGGGGATGCTGGGTGGCTTTGAATTTCTCGACCTTGGGAGCCTGCTTCATCATGGCGAACAGCAGACCGCGCATCAGCTTGATGACGCTGTGCTCTAGCTCAAAGGTGCGGCCGGGGTCTAGGTCCGACTTGCGGTAGGCGATCGCCAGGCCCCACACCGCCAAAATGCTGTAAACGTTATCCCGCACCCAGGCATCGGTATAGTCGCCGTGGGTCGTAATTGCAGTACTGGCAGGCAGCAAGCCGCTAATGGGGTTTTGCCGACTCAAAATAACGGTTTTAATCGGCTGGTAGTAGCTATCCAAATGCTGGCGAATGTCTTTGAAGTCATTGCGCAAAGCGGGACTGGAAGGCGGGGAGTAGCTGCTAACCATGGATTCCGATGTTTCCGTCGACCAAAGTGTTCTGTCTAACCCGCTTAGGTTGCCCAGGAGAATTCGCTGGGTCTCAATGGGGTGGCAGCGCAACTTTAGATTTT
>CALLAT010000104.1 GCA_938002085.1 uncultured Pseudanabaenaceae cyanobacterium | reverse complement strand
AGATGATTGTGTTTGATCGACGAATTTAGTCCAGCAAAAAGTTGGTTCGATACCCATGGCCAAAAGCAAAGGCGTCCGCATCGTTATAACTCTGGAATGTACGGAGTGCCGCACGAACACCGACAAGCGTTCGGCTGGCGTATCCCGTTACACCACCATGAAAAACCGTCGTAATACGACGTCCCGCTTGGAGCTGAAGAAATTCTGCCGCCATTGCAATACTCACACCGTCCATAAGGAAACGAAGTAACCGAAACGTTAAGTCGTCCTCGGATTACTTTTTCCCATAGCGACCCGCTTCGACGAGTCGCCTCGGCGCTTACTGTCTGAGTCCAAATTTTTGAGTTAAGTAGAAGAGTTTCATGTCTTTTTCCCGCCGCCGCCTGTCCCCCATTAAGCCCACTGATCCCATCGACTACAAGGATGTGGATTTGCTGCGCAAGTTCATCACCGAGCGTGGCAAGATTCTGCCCCGCCGTATCTCTGGCCTGACGGCGAAGCAACAGCGGGATCTCACCGTTGCGATCAAGCGTGCTCGCATTATTGCTTTGCTGCCTTTCATCAACCGCGAAGGCTAAGCGAACTCGATCAAATCTTTGAACTGGCCAATTTATTGGCCTGGGGTGGACTCAGCAAATGGCTAAGTCCACCTTTTTTGTGCCCTTTTTAGGGAGTGATTGACTACAATTGACGGGCCTCTATTCTGAGCCTGTATAGGTCACATCTAACTGGGCAATTGAACAACCTGGCTCAAACAACCTTAGACAAAGGCGTAACCGTGGAAAAGGGACAACTGGTGGAATTTAAGAAGGGCAGCGATCGCCGCTTGGCCGTCTTGGACCGTCCAGAAGGGAAGAAGCATTGGGTCGCTCTAGATGAGCGAGGCACGTCCCACAAGATTCAACCCCGAGACATTACCTTTGAGCTACCTGGTGGGGGCTTTGAGCAAGAGGATATTCAGCGCATTCAGTCTGAACTGGAGGAATTCCTTGACCCCTCCGTGCTAGAGGTGGCCTGGGAACTGCTGGTCGAAGATAACGAAACCACGACTCCCGCGGGCCTAGCCCAGCTGCTGTTCTCTGACCAAGCCTTAGTGCCTTGCTACGCGGCTCACAAGCTGTTGAGCGAAGACAAGGTGTTCTTTAAGCAGCGCAAGGATGGCTATGGCCCCCGTCCCGCGAACCAGGTTGATGACATTCGGCATCAGCAGCAGCGAGAGCAGGAACGCGAGGTCCAGTGGGAGACCTTTATTGCCAAGGTTCAGGCCCAGATTGAAGCCTGTAAAGATGTGCCCTTTAGCGATAGACCTCAACCCAACTGGGCACCGGAAGAGGCCTTGTATCTAGAGGCCCTAGAACGCTACGCCCTCTTCGAGAAAGAAGCGCCGAATTTTGCCCCAGCCTTAGAGCTACTCAAGGCGCTGAACCGCTATGAAAGTGGTGAGAATGCCTTCGACCTACTCGTAGATATTGCTCGCTGGAGTCCCTACGAAAACCTTCAGCTGCGCCGCCGCAAACTGCCCACAACCTTCTCGGCTCGGCTCCAGGAGGTTACGCCCACTTCAATCCAGGATGCGCCAACCGATGAGGATGCCGAACGCCGCCTAGACCTAACCCACCTCAAGGTCTATACCATCGACGATGAGAGCACTCGGGAGATCGATGATGGCCTCAGCGTTGAGACCTTAGAAGATGGTAAGCAACAAATTTGGGTCCACATTGCTGACCCGACTCGCTGGCTTCGCCTGGGAGATGAACTGGACTTAGAGGCCCGTCGCCGAGGCACGACGGTTTATCTGCCAGAACAGGTCATTCCCATGTTCCCCGAGGCCTTGGCGACCGGCCCTATGAGCCTTGTCCAAGGAGAGACCTGCTGTGCCCTGAGCTTTCGGGTGCAGTTAGATGAAGAAGGCGGAGTTGCCGACTACAGCATCCATACGAGTCACATTCGCCCCACCTATCGCCTCACCTACAGCGACGTGGACGAAATGCTAGAGCTGGGCGTCACCGAGGAGCTGGAACTGACTGCCCTCAATGAAGCGGCCAAGCAGCGATTGCGCTGGCGAGAAGCCCAGGGGTCTATCACCATTAACCTGCCGGAGTCTTCCATTAAGGTGCGCAATGGCGGCGAAGACATTGAAATAGATGTCTTGGAAGAATCCGCCTCCCGTCAGCTCGTGGCGGAGATGATGATTATGACCAGCGAGGTGGTTGGGCGTTACGGGCGGGATCACGAAATTCCCGTACCGTTCCGAAGCCAGCCCCAGCCAGAGCTTCCCCCCGAAGCGGAGCTAATGCAGCTGCCTGCTGGCCCGGTGCGGGGATCTGCCCTGCGGCGTTGTATGTCCCGCAGTGAAGTTAATCTGACACCCAGTCGCCATGCCAGCTTGGGTCTAGATGTATATACCCAGGCGACTTCCCCGATTCGTCGCTACAGCGACCTCATCGCTCACTACCAAGTCAAAGCCCATTTGCGGGGCGGTCCTTTAGCTTTTGAAGCGGAAGAGCTGCAAACGCTATTGCAAACCCTCGGTCCCATTTCCTATGAGGCAGTTCTCGTTGAACGCCAAACAAAAAACTACTGGGCCATGGAATATCTGCGCCGTCATGGCGATAAGGCCTGGGATGTCTTGATGCTGCGTTGGTTGCGGGAGCATGAACGCCTGGGTCTCGTCATGATTGAGGACCTAGGTATTGAACAGGCCGTGCGATTTGATCGGCTGGTGCCTTTGGGAGAACGGTTCAAGCTGCGGGTGGTTCATGTGGATCCCCGCCGGGCTGAGATTCGATTTCAAGAGGTACTAGAGGAGGTTGAGGCCAACGGCTAAGGCTGTATTCCCCTAAGTATTCAGACGTAAGATAAATCACTCATACACATAGGATATTTCCGGATATTGCATAGTTGTCTCGAATAATCCTCTTATAGAGACAATCAGCGTTAAGGTTCCCCTATGGTTGCAGAGTTCGCATCCCCCCGGTCTTCGTCTGCGATCGCCGATAGCTTGAAGCCCACCGAGATTGATAAGCCAAGGAACGCGGCCTCAACTGGACACTCAAAGCGCGAACAAGCCGCTGCCAGGCTCGAAGCATTGTTAGAAAAGCATGCGCTTCCTAAGGGTAGTGAGCAAGATTTGTGGACAGCTTTCCAAGGTTTAATCGATTCTTTGGATGACGGCGATTCTGCCTCCCCAGAGAAGTCTGAAGCGGTTGAACTTGGAGAAAATGTTCTAGCTGAAGTCCTAGCCTTTCCCCAAGCTGCAGACTTGACTTTGGTTCCTCAAGCATTGCCCGACTCGAAGGCAGCAAGCTCCGAGGGCCTTGCCATGACCACGAGCGATCGCGCTTTTTCCATGGAAAATCTACTTCCCTTCCGCCCCCGTCCTGCCGAGCCTGACTTCGATTCAACCCCCACTTGGAATGAGGTTGTGGTTGCTTTTGGGCTAGAGATTCAGCGTTTGCGTGAAGCCCAGGGATTGTCCCTAGACCAGCTTCGTTTCAAAACTCAAATTCCTGTTTATCAGCTCCAGGCATTGGAGGCTGGTGCAGTCGAGCAGCTGCCAGAAGAAATCTTTGTGCGGGGATTCTTCAAACGTATTTGTGGCCAGCTGGGTGAAGAAGGCCAATTGCTACTCGCTCAGATACCCGACCCGAAACAGAAGCAGCAAGAGATTTTGGCACAGTGGCAGCAGCCTGATGCAAGCATCTCTTCTCAGGTTGTTCACCTACGGTCTGCCCATCTCTATGTTGGTTACGCCACATTGTTAGCGGGTGCAGCGGGGGGACTGACCTGGTCTTTCCAGGAAACGGCCCAGGTTAATCCTTCCCCTAATTCGCCCCAGACGACGGTGCAAAAGCCTGGAACCCAGGCAAGCCTGAACCCTGTCCAGCGGGCTGCAAGATTAGCTTTTGGCTCCGATGTGGCTCAGCCAGAGCAATCTGCTCCAGAGCTAACCCCCTAGGCTTTCATTGCATTGGGTGAATCGTTGCAATCTCTATAAAGGAAGCCCCCCAGCAACAGATGTTGCTGGGGGGCTTCCTTGTTATTGACCGAACGGCTTGGACGATTGGGCCAATGCTGCTGAATGCAGGGGCTTATTCGTCAGCGCCAACTTCTTCGCTGATGGTCAAAGTATAGTTTTGGCGATCGCCAGGGGTCATTGTTCCAACCCACAGGCTGTAAGATCCAGCCTTCACGTTTTCACCAACAATGCGAGCATCGGGGTTGAAATCGTCAGTATCGTTGCCGCACCAAAAGCCTTCTGGACCTTCAATCACCAGAGTGGTATCAGCTCCGCCACTGTCCACCATGAGCTGTAGAGCAGTGAAGTCTTGTTCTAAGGTCAGAATGTAATCGGGCTGGGAATCGCCATAGCCCAGACAGCTATTTCCCAGCTCATCGCGATTTGCCAATGCCGAGAAAGAGTAACTACCGCCGGTGTACCCCGTGACACTGCCATCTTCTAGGCCAAAGCCTGGGGTGAGGGAGCGGCTACCAAAATTCGCTGTTTCTGCCATGGCAGGGGGTGCACAGAGCAGACAGCCTAACGCCAGTGTCAGCTTAAGCAACCAACGATTTGAAAAGGTAGTAGCCATGGCGGAAACCTGGATGATGGAACAGCTAAAGGGTGAATCCGACAGCGCTATTTTGGCGCTATGAAATGCTCGCCCTAGGGCAAGACATGCGTTGAAAGCAGTCAGGAGGAATGACTACTGCAAGTAAATGCCTCTTAATTATAGGAAACCGCAAAAAACGCTGAACTTCCTGTTAGTTTGTGACGCTTTCTCGACCGTAAGGTTGCGATTTCTCGCTTCAATTATGGATAAGACTATTCAAATTATTTAGGGTAAAACGACCTCCCTCGCTCTCGTTTCGTTCTAGAAATGCCATCGCTGTAGCTTCGTAAGACGAAATATGGATAAAAGCTTCACAAGAGAATAATGGAACTGTAACCGTTACCCACAAGATTACGGATGGCTCAGTTGGGCAGGGGAGGCTAGGACTGTGAAGTGTTTAAAGTTGCTAACATTGCGCCAGCAATGGAGCTTCGTAATTCCCTGTAGATGATGATTCAAAAAAGGAGAGCAATAAAATGGCTAAAACCTTAGGCCAGGGCTTGATTGATTGGCGATCGCTGCAACAACTCTCCGATGGCGATCGCCAGTTTGAGCGAGAGTTGCTATCCATGTACGTGGATGATACTCGTTCCCACCTTTCCGAATTGGGCGATGCAGTCATCGCGAAGGATGCCCAGCGGGTCATGAAGTTGGCCCACTATCTCAAGGGCTCTTCTGGCAATGTGGGCATCAAGTCACTCCATTCCTGCGCCGCTAATTTGGAATCTCAAGCCCGAGAGGGACAGCTTGCCTCCAGCCAACAGATTCTGGCTGAGATGATTGGGCTGTTTCAGCAGGTGCAAGGTGTTTTGACCCAGATGTAGCAGCTGGCATGGACTGGCTATGGACTGGATATCAAGCTTTCCACGGCTGGGTGTCATTTGATTACGGCTCGTTAAGGGAAGTGGGGGGAGCCGTTGCGGTCCCAATAGCCCCCTAGACTATAGGCACAGATGCTGAACTGTTTCGGCTGCTGTCATCTGTCATAGCCCTAGTCAGCAAAACGCCTTGGAGGGTGTGGTTTATTGGGGCTCTCTCGCTGAGATAACGCGCTATGGAAACCCCAATCCCCCTCTCCAAGATGGCGGCAGTAGCACTACTGCTCCGTTTGGATAGTTTGCTGCTGTACCGAGCCTTATGGGATGAGCCGGTACTTATGACTTGGCGCTCTGTACTTCAGGCTGGAATTGCCATGGGGGGTAATGACACTGCGCCAGCAGCAGAACAAGCCTCAGAGGTTGAGATTGCCGCAAAGACCAGCGCCTTGTTAAGGGCCTATGGCAGCTGGTTTGAAGCCATGGCAGTGACAGGGACAGATTGGCCTCGCTATGTAATTGCCCAACTGTTGCTAGCCGAGAATCCCTGGACCCGGCGCTTGGCTGCGGTTGAAGCCGGGCGACTAGAGGATGCCCTGAAACATTACGATTTGGGCGGTATGGCAGCGGCAGCCCGGCACGATGTCCGGGTGCTGCAAGAAATACTGCCCTGGTGTGGCCAGGCATTAGCTCAGTGGGTGGCAGACCAAGCGGGACTGCCCCAGCCTCCCCCTGCTTGGGAGCCTTTAGTGCAGGGGGCTGATAAAGCCTTAGATGGAGCTGCTGTGTCTCAGCTGTTAGAGTCGCCCAATTGGGGGGCTAAATTGCCGGTGCTGTTTAACCATTGCCAAGCGCGGGGCATTGGTTTGTGGGGCCGTTACCGGGCCTTCCGCTGGGAGGCGGGCGAATTGAGTGGCATTGCGACGCCGGATCCAGTGCAGTTAAATCAACTGGTGGGCTACGAGCACCCTACTCAGCAGTTGGTGGCGAATACGGAACGTTTGCTGCAAGGGCAACCTGCTTTGAATGTGCTGCTTTATGGCAGTCGTGGGGCGGGCAAGTCTTCGCTGGTGAAAGCTTTAGTGCATGAATATGGCGATCGCGGTCTACGCCTGATCGAAGTGGCCAAGGCTGAACTCTACGCTCTGCCTAAAATTGTTGAACGTTTGCGTGGTGTGGCTCAGAAGTTCATTTTGTTTGTGGATGACCTGTCCTTCGATGCCGATGACGAGGCCTTTAAATCTTTGAAGGTGGTGTTGGAAGGCTCGGCCACCGCTAGGCCGGAGAATGTGGTGGTCTATGCAACTTCCAATCGTCGCCATTTGGTGCGGGAGTTTTTTGACGATCGCCCCCGTCCTCGCGATGCCGATGAGATTCATTCCTGGGATACCACCCAGGAGAAGCTTTCGTTTAGCGATCGCTTTGGCCTGACGCTGACCTTTGAACCGGCCAACCAGGATCGCTATCTGGAGATCGTCAATCACTTGGTAGCCCAGGCTGGCATTGTGATTGACGCAGAGGACCTGGACTTTCGGGCGCGGCAATGGGCGACAAGGCACAATGGGCGATCGGGCCGGACGGCACGACAGTTCGTCGATTGGTTGCAGGGAGAGAGTCTGTAGGAGAAGAGAGTTTGCAGACAGAAAATAAGCATTGCAGCGGCGGCTGTGCTTTGCTAATTCTTGCTTTTCTTTTGGCCTTTACTTTCCGCTCCTATGCTTCTGATTTTGACTGCGCTGTCTCTGGCGATTTGGCTATTCCTCCTTTTGGTCTGGGGAAACTTTTGGCGTTGCGATCAGCGTTTGGATGAATCCAGTGAGCCCCAACCACTGGAAAGCTATCCTGCCATTGGCATTGTGATTCCGGCACGGGATGAGGCTGATGTGATAGAGCAGAGCCTGGGGTCTTTGCTAGGACAGTGCTATCCAGGGGCAATTGAGATTGTGCTGGTGGATGACCAGAGCAGCGATGGGACTGGGGCGATCGCCCTAAGCCTCGGCGAGACCGTGACTCAACAGGCTGAACTCGATGCAACGACCCGAAACCTCACTGTGCTGTCCGGTGAGCCTTTGGCAGAAGGCTGGACAGGGAAGCTGTGGGCCTTAAAACAGGGAATTGCCTTTCTACAGAAACAGCCCTTGCAGCGGCCATCTGCGCAACAAGCAGATGCAACAGCAACGCCAAAGTACATTCTGCTGACTGATGCGGACATTGCCCATGGCCCAAGAAGCTTGGAGCGTTTGGTGGCGAAGGCGGAGACGGAGCAGTTAGACCTGACTTCGTTGATGGTGCAACTGCGTTGCGAGAGTGGTTGGGAACGACGCCTCATTCCCGCTTTTATCTTCTTTTTTCAAAAGCTTTATCCCTTTCCTTGGGTGAATCAGCCCCGCAATCCCATGGCAGCGGCGGCGGGGGGCTGCATTTTGATTCGCAGTGACCGATTGGCAGCGATCGGTGGCATCGACTGCGTGCGAGATGCCTTGATTGATGACTGTTCTCTGGGGGCTGCGGTGAAGCAGAATGGCGGCAAGCTCTGGCTAGGGTTGAGTCAGGAGACGATTAGCCTGCGGCCCTATCCCAATCTGGAAACCATCTGGACCATGGTGGCTCGCACGGCCTATACGCAGCTTTACTATTCACCGCTGCTATTGGTGGGGACGATCTTTGGCATGGGGTTGGTGTATCTGATGGCTCCGATTGCCCTAGTGGTTGGCCTAATTCTGGGCAACTGGCTGGTGGCTGGTTTGGCTGGGCTGACTTGGTTATTGATGGCGATCGCATACGCTCCCACGCTAAAACTCTATGGCCAGCCCGTTTGGACAGGGCTGGGGTTACCGGCGATCGCCACCCTCTACAGCCTGATGACCTTAGACTCTGCCCGCCGCCACTGGCAAGGCAAAGGCGGGCAATGGAAAGGCCGCAGCTATGCTAAAGGCTAGAGAATTTCAGATGGATACTTCTAACTCTATTGGCTTAGGGAATGCTTTAAGCAGGAATAGTAGATTTTGAGAAAAGCATAGGCTTATGTCTTATGAACTGTATGTGACGTTTGAAGATGGGCGCAGTACATCTTTGCCTCAAGAAATGGATCCAAAGCAAGAAGGACTTATCTTTGGTAATGCACTTCCGGCTTATGACATGCTCCTGGATGATTTGGCTACAACCCTAGGAATCAGGCCTTTTAGTAGTTTTGTCTTTGAGCAAAATTGGGATGCCGAGGAAGAATCTGAGCCCGAATGGCACTCTTCAGCAGAAGCTCTCAATACTGTTAGCAAGTTGCTTTCTTACATCCTGGCCCATCCTGATGTGGATAAGAGCGCTGAAGGAGCCTGGTGGGGAATCTATGACCTACGTGCTCTGGAAATATTGCTAAGCGATGCCGCAAAGGACGGAATTCGCTGTTACTTCGGTATGTGTTAAAGCTAAGCCACTGCTTTCTTGCGTTTGCTAGGCGTCGCTGAGGGCTTTTGTTTCGCTAGGGGCAGGGTGAAGTGAATGCTGGTTCCCTTCTCCGAGCCTTTGGATTCTGCCCAGATTTCGCCACCAAGATTGGCAACGATTTGGCGGCAAATAGATAGCCCTAAGCCTGTTCCCCCTGCCGTGCGTCGTAGCGCGCCTTCTTCTTGGTAGAAGCGCTCAAAAATCCGCTCCAGCAGCTCCGGAGCAATGCCTCGACCCGTGTCGCTGATGGTTACTTGGAGCATCTGCTTGACGGGCTTTGCTTTGAGCGTAATGGTGCCGCTGGCGTCCGTGAACTTGCAGGCGTTGTCCAACAACTTAGCGATGACTTCTACCATCCATTCACTGTCGGCGATGACGGGGGGGAGACTTTCGCTGACAGTGTTTTTGATCGTGGGTAACTTGCCCTGGGCTGCCTTGCGCACGGTGGTGTTGCTGAGCGCCAGGCTGACGCATTCATCGATGGGGCAGACATCGGGCATGAGGGTGACACGCCCACTCTCTAGGCGAGAGAGGGTGAGGAAGTCTTCCACTAGTCTGCGGAGGCGTTCAGCATCGGTGACGGCAGTGTCCACCATGACCTGACGCATTTCCAGGGGCATGTCCGGCTCGCTCGCCAGGCTTTCCAGGCAAACTTTGACGGTGGATAGCGGCGTGCGCAGCTCGTGGCCGACGATCGCCGTCAAGTTATAGCGAGTTTCCTCCAAGGCAGATAGCTGCTGGTTGAGCTTTTCCAGGTCTGCATAGGCCCTGGCTTGGATTAGGGCCACGCTGATTTGGGGAGCGATCGCTTCAATCAGTACCAAGTCTTCCTTGGCCCAAGCACTACTCATCGTGCGCTTGGATTTAAGCGGCTTGGCTTGCTTGACTGCGCCTTTACCCTTTGTTTCTGCTTGTTGGTCACTGCCACAGTAGTGCAATTCCAACATGCCCAATAGCTTCCCCTGGTGGGTGAGGGGAACCATCAGCCAGCTCTCAATGCTCGCGTCACTGGCCCATTTCTTCAGGTACTTGTTGCCCTGGACCCGCAGATCATTCGCGACAGAATCGATATAAACCGATTGCTCCTCAGCGACAGTCTTGGAGAATAGTTGATTGTTTTCGAGCTGCCAGGTTTTGCCCGCGAGGGAGGAGACCCCTTCGCTGAGGTATTCATGTTCTAGGGTGACTTTGCGATCGCCATCTCCGCAGGCGTAAATCAAGCAACGGCAACCATCCTGGGTTTGGCCTAACTCTGCCACAGCCACTTGCAACACTTCCTCCACGTTGAGGGATTGGCGGATGGTGCGAGTCATGAGGTTGGCTAATCGCTCCTGCCGCTCCTTGGTGGCGATCGATTTATAGGCCTTGAGTAATTTGTATTGCCCAGCTTGGAGATGGGTCACGAGGCGTTGAGCAAAGGGGCCTGGATCAGCTCCTTTTCCAGCCTTGCTGACGGGCTGTTGAAGCTGCTGACGGGCCGCCGCTATTTTCTCTTTGAGTTCTGGCCTGTAGGCTTCAACCTGCGCCAGCAATAGCTCTGCTGCGGTACAGCTAACCTCACGGTCGAAGGTCCATATCCCTTCAAATCGACGGGAAGGATCGATGTGGAGATTTTCTTCTGCTTTGCTGGGTAAGTTGAGGCGCTCCTCACAGACAAGGCAACTGGCGTAATGCTCACCGATAACGATGAGGTTCCATTCCTGGGTTAAAGGGTCGTCGGCCCCAAAGGCCACGGTTTCATAAATACCAGACCGGTTGCTAAACTCCGTCTCCGGAGCAGCCATGATGTAGAGCTGTTCTGTTCGCCCGGCAATGCGCTCGTAGCGACGGGCTTCCTGGCGGTAGAAGCGCTCCTGCTGGAAGGTCGCAATCACCAGGGGATGCTCCTCCTCCATGGACAGCAGCTGATCTTCCATGGCATGGGAGAGAGCCGTGAGGGATGACTTAAAAAATAATTGCGCGCGGGGTACGGTCACCTCCGGGCGATCGCTCAGGGCTGACAACAATTGCTGCAGCGTTGTGGAGGGTGAGGTGTTCATGATCGGGAAATCGAACAGCCCCTTGGCTATGCTTTCCTGCTTTGAAGGAGAGGAAAACAGAGCCGGACTGTGAACAAAGGACTACGCTGCCTAGCACGAGTGCTTTTCCCCTGGCAACGCCCCCCCACGGAAGTAGGCGGTTGTAATCCCCATAATCTCACGCTTTGGAGGTTTCAGGGCTGGGGCTCAGTAGAATGCACGGGATTCGTTACATCTCTGTGGAGCCAAACAGAAGGATTTGGGAGTGAGTGGCTATTGGTTGGGAACCTTGAACAGCTGAGAAGCTTGAAACCCTTGGCTTACGGTCCATCAGGAGAATAATGCAGCGTCGATCTTTAGGCTGACTCGGGAATTGTAGTAACAGCGACAAAGATATGCAGTTTCCCTTCTATTTCTGCCACTATGGCCTCCATGAATTCCACTGCCTTCCCTGCTAGCAACGAAGCAGATACCATGTCAACGCCGCTTTGCGGGGCTGGCTTGGACGGCAAGGAAAGCAAGGCCGAAACAGGCGTGCTTTCTACGGTGGAGATGGAGCTGCGAGCCGCGAAGCAAGCTGCAGAAGCTGCAAATCTTGCCAAAAGCGAGTTTTTGGCGACCATGAGCCATGAGCTGCGGACGCCCTTGAATGCGATCGCAGGCATGACCATTCTGCTCTCCGACACCCCCCTCAGCGGCGAGCAGCGGGACTATGTCTCCACCATCCGTAGCAGCAGTGAAGCCCTGCTAGCGATCATTAACGACATTCTCGATCTTTCAAAGATCGAAGCAGACAAGCTAGAGCTCAATCCCGGCATTCTCGACCTAGCCGCTTGCTGCCAGTCCGTACTGGACATGTTCAAAATCAAGGCGAAGACCAAAGGGATTGTCCTAGCTTATGAAATTGCCTCCGAGCTACCCGCCAAATTGTGGGCCGATGGGGCTCGGCTGCGCCAGGTATTGATTAACTTGGTGGGCAATGCAATCAAATTCACCGAGACGGGCTCCGTCACGGTCAGGGTTGGCATGGAGAAGCAGTGGCAAGCGCCCGACGCAGACCGTCAGAGCTATCGCTTGAACTTTGCAGTGGAAGATACGGGAGTCGGCATTCCCAAGGCAAATCAGGAGCAGTTGTTTCAAGCCTTTCGCCAGGCAGATACCTCCATCACCCGGCGCTATGGTGGAACGGGCCTGGGCCTGGCCATTTGCAAGCGCTTAGTCGAGTTGATGGCAGGACAGATTTCGGTCACGAGTGAAGCTGGTGTGGGAACGACCTTTAGCTTCAGCGTCAACTTGAACGAAGTGGATCCCGCTTTGCTCAAGACCCAGGACCGTCAACAGGGCCACCTCAAAATTATTTCTGCTCCGGTGGGACGGGGGAACAGCGACGAGGCATTCCAAACCATTAGCGGTGGAGAAATCACAAAACCCACCCTGTCCCAAGGGGAGCAGGTGGTGATGCTGGACCAAGCCCTCACCACACTGGGTCGGGCCGATGACAATGACGTTCCCCTGAAAGACAAGCTAGTCTCTCGCTACCATGCCCAAATCCTCCACCAGCCCGATGGGGATTGGCTCCAGGATATTGGGAGCGCCAATGGCACCTACTTGGACGATGAGCTATTGCTGCCCCATCAGCCCCGGTTATTGAAGCCCAACTGCCAGGTAAGACTGGGTTCCCATACCTGGCGGTATGGCGATCGCCTCCAGCCCCAGCCCCTGGCCCAGCCCACCCAGCTCAAAATCCTCTTAGTTGAGGACAGCAAGCTCAACCAAATGGTGGCCATGAAGCTGCTGCAAAAATTCGGCCATGACGTCACCACAGCCAACAATGGCCTTGAGGCCATCATCGCCCTGCGAGAGGATATCTACGATGTGGTGTTGATGGACTTGGAAATGCCAGAACTAGATGGTCTGAGTGCGACCCAAGAAATCCGTGATGGCTGGCCACTGAACCCCGAGCAGTTCCCCAATCAGCCCAGTCCTTGGATCTTTGCCCTCACGGCCTATGCCACCCCAGAAGACCAGCGTCGCTGTCGCCAAGCGGGCATGAATGGCTATCTCACCAAGCCCATTCGCCTGGGAGACATGGAGCAGACCTTGCAGGCCTGTGCAGGGCGCTTGGCCTCTGGCGTGTTAGGCGACATGGGTGAATGGGTCAGCACCGAGGACTACTTGGCTTCCTAGGCATTGCAGACACCCAGAGGAGGAAGTTATTCAGAGGCTGGTGTAGAGCCCAATCCAGCGTCCAAATCCAAATTCATATTGGAAGGAATATCGTCATCCAGCGCGATTTCCACTTCCGGTGGAGGAGCCTCCTTTTTAGACTCATCTGACTCTTCTTTGGACTGTTTGGAGGGCTTCTTTTCAAATTTTTCAGCGGCTTCAATCGCAGCCGCTTCGGCCTCTGCTTCAGCAGCGACTCCACCATCTTCGTCAAGGATAATGGGAGCTTTGGTCGTTTTAACGGGCTTGCGTTCTTCGTCGTCGCTACGAATGCGACGAATAGGAAAGTTGACCACTAGGGCAGAGAGCCGTTGGTCACTTTCAAGCATGAACTCTAGGCCTTCATCATCAATCTCCACATATTTGGATACGACTTCGACAATTTCCCGGCGAATCTTTTCAAGGATTTGCGGGGTGATATCGGCGCGATCATGGGCCAGCAGTAGCTGAAGACGCTGTTTAACGTCATTGCGACTGTTGTCCTTCTCGCGGTTAAAGAATTTGTCGAAGAGTTCGCTGAACATTGCTTATGGGGGTCGATGCAGGGGCGATGCGAAGTGCTAGCCGAGGGCAAGCAGTGGAGCTGGCCAAGAGAAAACGGGGAAAAGCCTACTTTTTACCAAAGAGCTTATTTTTAAGGCGGCCAAAGAAGCCAGGATTGAGGCTATTGAGGTCTAGGAATGGCACCTTCTGGCCATCTAGGCGGCAGGCAATATTGTTGAATTCGGTACCAGCCCAGGATTCCTCATTAGATAGCACCAACGGTTCACCGCGGTTGGTTGAGACGATGACCTGTTCGTCATCGGGCACAGTGCCGAGCAAAGGAATGGCGAGAATTTCTTTGACGTCATCTACGGACATCATGTCATTGGCCTGAACCATGGCCGGACGAATGCGGTTGATGACCAGGTTAATGCGTTTGATGCCATGGGCTTCCAGAAGACCGACGATGCGATCGCCATCCCTCACGGCCGAAATCTCCGGCGTGGTAACGATAATCGCTTCGGTAGCCGGAGCGATAGCATTGCGGAAGCCCATCTCAATCCCCGCAGGGCAATCAATCAAGATGTAGCGATAGCGCCGGGACAAAGCCCGCACCAGCTGCTGCATCTGCTTGGCATTGATGGATTCTTTAGTGCGGTTTTGGGCGGCGGGAAGCAAGGCCAACTTGGGTTGGCGCTTGTCCTTGACCAAGGCTTGGTCCAAGCGGCACTGGCCAGCCAGAACATCCAGGGCCGTATAGACCACACGGTTTTCAAGGCCCAGGAGCAAATCAAGGTTGCGCAGACCAAAGTCAGCATCAATGACGACCACGGGATGGCCCAACCGAGCAATGGCCATGCCCAAGTTTGCTGTGGTGGTCGTTTTTCCAACGCCTCCCTTACCGGAGGTGACAACGATGGCGCGACTCATGGATGGCGAGAGCTCCCGGATGAAGAGAATGCGATTTCCGTACTGTCTCGGTGGA
>CALLAT010000103.1 GCA_938002085.1 uncultured Pseudanabaenaceae cyanobacterium | reverse complement strand
GGGTTCAATAAAATTCCTGGTGTCAATGGCGATGTGGACCCACTCCGAACCATCTCGAACTCGGTTGTGAAACGCATCTGCGGCGAATATAGTGAGCGGGAAGCTGCTTGTGAAACTAGCTCGATGCCAGGGTAACTCTTTATAAAGAAAGCTCCTTAGTGCTTAAGTATTAAGGAGCTTTCTTCGGTTGGAAGTTCGCAGACTATGCTTTCCTTTAACTGCTCTGTTTGTTTGCTAAGAAGGAAAATCACTATAGGATTCATCATTAGTATTTGAGACTAGCAAGATTGGTAAAATGCGAAATTACCTGTTTAGATGAGAGGGCTAATATTGCTTTGGACAGAAGCTGCAGATGCTAATCATTCATCTAAATCGACTGTGTTATCGCTGTATATAACTCTGTGCCTTGGTGATTGCTTGCAGAGTTCGTGTCTTTTCTATTCTAAGTTTGACAACTTGCAACCATTCCTGGTTAAAGAGTTTAGACTTCATGCAAAAACTTCAGAATACAAGACTGTTTTGTAGGCTAAAGTCTCCTGCGCCAATGGATTGTCAGTTTGTTCTCGCACATTTTTGTTTCGTTGATTTGAAATTGAGCTCACAGCAACGGAACAAAACTAATGGCGTTGCTGAAATAGGGGAGATTTTTGAAAGAGGGGGAGATGCTGCGCTCCCCATATTAGAAGGCTTTTCAGAATTCATCGCTTCGCCAATACATCCCTCAATTCAGCAAAGCCAAACTAACTGTCAGTTTCTGAACTGAGCTTACCCTGCCTAATAGGCTGATAAACTATCATCGCCAATGTCCTGTAAAAGCTCAGGATTTTGTTGTTTAATTACCGGGCTGGCACGACGCATTACGCCATCGTTGCCTTCGATAATAACGAGATATTTACCTTCTGCTAGACGATCGCGATAACCCTGACTATCTCCTTTGCCCAGCGCCAAAATTGGCCCGCCATTGATAAATATGCTGCCTATAGAAGCGCCAAAGGCTCCCATTAGTCCTCCAACGACGTGATTGCCAATTTCGCCTGCCCAGGAAAAGGTGTTTAACCCAGTTGTCAGGCTAAAGCCTACCCCACCCACAAAACCAAAGGGTACTAGCCAAGCTGCCATAATCTTCATGCGCCTGCGCCCGATTTCGTTGGGATCCTCAAAGCTCAGATCACTGAGGTCTTTGTAGCCCCGACCCACGATGGTCAGCTGAGCTGTGGGTAGTTCAGCCTTTTCGAGTGCGACATAAGCAGCCTCGGCTTGGATGCGATCGCCCATTACGGCCACCAAATAATTCATGAAACCCTACAACGAGTTGTTACAGCAGCCTTGATCTTACTCAAGGTGACGGAGGGTGAAGACCCCTTTGTCCTAAAATTATCCACCTGGGACCTGCAAAATAATGCTGCGAAATTATTTCGTCAACATAATCTTGCAGGTCTGACCATTGAATGCAATAGCTAACGCACCATGCCCAAGGTTCTCGTTTCCGATCCCATTGATGAAGTGGGAATTGAAATTCTGTCTCAGGTAGCCCATGTCGATGTGAAGACGGGCCTCTCTGAGGAGGAATTAGTGTCTCTTATTCCCGAATATGACGCCCTTATGATTCGTTCGGGAACCCAGGTCACCGAGGCTGTGGTGGAGGCGAGTAAAAAGCTCAAGATTGTTGGTCGAGCCGGAGTGGGTGTTGACAACGTCAATATCCCCGCTGCCACTCGAAAAGGCATTGTGGTGGTCAACTCCCCTGAAGGCAACACCATTGCTGCGGCAGAGCATGCCCTGGCCATGATGATGTCCATGTCTCGCTATATTCCCGTGGCCCATGGCTCCATGAAGGCTGGGGAGTGGAACCGCAAGGCCTATGTGGGCCGTGAAGTGTACAAGAAGACCTTGGGCGTCGTGGGCTTAGGTAAAATTGGTGCTCACGTTGCCAAGGTTGCTAAGGCCATGGGCATGAAGCTAATCGCTTATGACCCTTTCATTTCGGCAGAACGGGCAGAGCAATTGGGCTGTCGCCTCGTTGACCTGGACATGTTGTTCCAAGAAGCGGATTACATCACGCTCCATGTGCCTAAGACCAAGGAAACGGCAAATATGATCAATGCCGAGACCCTGGCGAAGATGAAGCCGACGACGCGGATTATCAACTGTGCTCGCGGTGGTGTGATCGATGAAGCTGACCTCGCTGAAGCTCTGAATAATGGCGTGATTGCTGGTGCGGCATTGGATGTGTTTGATAGTGAACCTTTGGAGGTTGATTCTCCCCTTCGCAAGGTTGAGAAGAATATTGTGCTGACGCCTCACCTTGGCGCTTCTACTGCAGAAGCTCAGGTCAATGTGGCTGTCGATGTGGCGGAACAAATTCGCGATGTGCTGCTGGGCTTACCCGCTCGCTCTGCGGTGAATATTCCTGGTCTCCATCCTGATGTGTTGGAGAAAATGCGGCCTTATTTAGAGCTGGCGGAAGTTCTTGGAAACTTGCTCAGTCAACTGGTGGGTGGCCGTGTTTCTCAGTTAACGGTTCGTCTCCAGGGCGATTTGGCGAAAGAGCAGAGCCAGCCTCTGGTGATTGCGTCCCTCAAGGGATTGCTGGTTCAAGCCTTGCGGGAGCGTATCAACTACGTCAACGCGACGATTGAGGCTAAAGAGCGGGGTATTCGGGTCATTGAGACTCGTGACGAGTCTGATGGAGATTATTCCAACGGTTCCCTGTTCCTCTCCGCTGTGGGGGAGAAGGGGGAACATGCTGTTGTGGGTACGATTCGTGGTGATAACGAAGTTGTCATTACCAATGTGGATGAGTTCCCCATCAATGTGCCGCCTAGCAACCACATGCTGTTTACGCTGCACCAGGATCGCCCTGGTGTGATTGGTAAGATTGGCTCCCTCTTGGGCAGTTTCAATGTCAACATTGCCAGTATGCAAGTGGGGCGTAAAATTGTGCGGGGTCAGGCTGTGATGACCCTAAGCTTGGATGATCCCTTGCCCGATGGCGTGCTGTCTTCGATTACTGAAATCGATGGCATTAGTGATGCCTACATTGTTCGTTTGTAGAGCTGTTTGATAGTGTCGTTGGCTGAGCCATCGACGGGATGGGTCATTAGGCTGTTTGAGCGTGCCTAGGGCCCATCACTTTCCACAAACTTTTAGGGATGCGAGGTAAAGGCTCTTGACCAATGGCTGGTGGGAAATCAAGGTCCGTTGTGATATCGCTTTAGAGGATTCTGTGCTCTGGCGGTTTGAGCAGTTTGGCTGTCGAGGTTCTGCCAGTAGCCATGGTGTTGATGGGTTTGAGGTGAAGAGTTATATCCCGGAAGAGGATGTTAATGTCCTTGACTTAGGAGCCCTTGCCATTGGCTTTAAGCAGGATGCTCTGACGATGGAATTGCGGCCACCTGAGGTGAGCTGGATTCGTATTGATGAGGAAGATTGGGCCAGTGGTTGGAAGTCTCACTGGAAACCTGAAGAGATTGGCGATCGCTTTCTTGTTTGCCCCGCTTGGATTGATCCCCCAGCCACGGAGCGGGAGGTGCTGATTCTGGATCCAGGCTCAGCCTTTGGAACGGGAGCCCACCAAACCACTCAGCTTTGCTTAGAGTCTCTGGAAATGCGAGTGCCTGGTGATGGCTCCGCGCCGATTATTGCTGATGTGGGTTGTGGTTCCGGCATTTTATCTATTGGGGCCATTAAGTTGGGAGCCAGTCGGGTTTACGGTGTGGATACTGATAGTCTTGCGGTGAGTGCTACGGCTAAAAACCGCGACTTGAATGGCTTGAGTGATAGCCAAATCAGTGTTGAAATGGGCAGCATTGAGCAAATCAAGGCCCTAGCTGATGCAGGTATTGAATTTGATGGGATTGTTTGCAACATCTTGGCTGAGATCATCGTGACACTGGTGCCGACAATGACTGAAATTGCTACACCTAAAACTTGGGCGATTTTGAGTGGTATTCTCACCACCCAGGCGAAGGAAATGGCTGACTTGCTGGAGAAGCATGGCTGGATCGTCGCAACGCTGTGGAAGCGGGATGAATGGTGTTGTTTCAACATTCGTCGCTCTTAGGTGTGAGGTTACACCATTGGATTGATGCTGACTTGGCTGAGATTTGCCTGGCTCAAACTGGCTAATCTCACCTCCATCTGACTGACTCAATGGCTTATTGGAGCTTGTCCTATGGAACTGCGTAGGCTATTGGTGACAGGTGGGGCAGGCTTTATTGGCAGCCACTTTGTGCGCCATTGGCTCCAGACCTATCCGCAGGATCAGGTCATTGTTTTGGATGCCTTGACCTATGCGGGAAATTTGGCCAATTTGGCAGACTGTTTGGATCGGTGCCAGTTTGTTTCGGGGGATATCAATGATGTGGGCTTGGTACAGCAACTGCTGCGGGATCAAGCGGTAGATACCCTGGTTAACTTGGCAGCAGAGTCCCATGTGGACCGCTCTATTGCAGGACCTGTTGCTTTTCTGAGCACCAATGTAGCGGGTTGCTTGGTGTTGCTCGAGCAGTTTTATCGCTATTGGTTGGAGCAAGGGAAACCGGAGCACTTTCGGTTTTTGCAGGTTTCAACCGATGAGGTCTATGGCAGTTTGATGCCTGAGGCTGATGCCTTTACGGAGCGATCGCCCTTCGCGCCCAATAGCCCCTATGCCGCTTCAAAGGCCAGTGCAGATCACTGGGTGCGGGCTTACCACCAGACCTATGGCTTACCCACCTTGGTGAGCCATTGCAGTAACAACTATGGTCCCTATCAATATCCTGAGAAGTTGATTCCCTTGATGGTGGTAAATGCTTTGCGTGGCTTGCCGCTACCAATTTATGGTGATGGTCTACAGGTGAGGGATTGGTTGGCAGTGGCAGATCACTGTGAGGGACTAGCTGTTATTTTGCAGCGTGGACAGCCTGGGGAGCATTACAACGTGGGGGGCGGCGGTGAGATGACTAATTTGGGATTGGTGCAGCAACTCTGTGCGCTGATGACTGAACTTTGCCCGGATTTGCCGGTACCGGAGGTGGCAGAGCTAATTGAATTTGTGAGCGATCGCCCTGGCCATGATCGTCGCTACGCGATTAATAGTCATAAATTGCAATCTTTAGGCTGGCAGGCCTGCCAGTCGTTGGAAATGGGACTGCGAGAGACGATTCTTTGGTATTGCAATAATACGGATTGGTGGGAGCCCCTTTTATATCGTTAGCGAGCCTATGGCATTTTAGGAGCTCTGTAACCCATTATATAAAGCGATCGTCGAGTGCTGGGGAATTGTAACCAGCCCAGTCTATGCGGGCTTTTGCAAAATTTGAGTGTCGCTAGGGGTCTGACCCTCTGGCCAAACCGAATCATCAAGGCGAGTATCACTCCACAAGTTATTAATCCTTAAAACTGATTGCTTTAGGCTTTTATGCTTTGAAGGCCTTTCGTATTCTGCAATGAGGGATTATTCTCTTAGTCTTATAGATATGTATGTGCCAGTGGTTATTTCTGTCTGACGAAAGGTTCGCTAGGCTAGCCATTTGCGCATACTAATCGAAGTGTGGTCATGTTTGAGGAAATAGGAATCATGTTCAGCTTACGTAATGCTTTCATTGCTGGTTTGACTGTGTCTGCTGTAGCAGCATCTGCGGCTCAGGCATCTGCTCAATCCGTGAACGATTACAACTACATCGGTATTGGTGGTAGTGACGAAGGTTTTGTGATTAATGGTAAGGCTACCTTGAATGATCAGCTTTCCATTCGTCCTGCTGCATTGACCGAGTTTGACGATTACACCTTCTTGATCCCCGTTACCTACGACTTTAACTCTCCTGCTCAGACGGGTGAAGATAAGGTCTTGCCTTTCGCGGGCGGCGGTGTACGCATTGATACCGAAGGTGGTGAGAACTTTGGTCTCCTGCTGACGGGTGGTGCTGATTACCGCATTACCGATAAGTGGGTTGCTAACGGCTCTGCAAACGTCTCCTTCATTGGCGAGACTGACTTTGACTTCATTTTGGGTGTTGGCTACAGCTTCTAAATGAGCTGAGTGAATGAAGCCGGCTGATCAAGTTGATTAGTTGAAAGCGGCAGAGTTTCGTTGAGACTCTGCCGCTTTCAGTTGTCACGCTACAGTTTTACCGCCCGGCGTGGGTCAGGTAACTCACCGTCAAGCTGAAGTATAAGCTGACGATAGACTTTGTTAATTTCCTGGGAATGGTGAGCATTGAGTCGTAGGACTTGTTTGGCATCTGCACGGGCGGCATTGTCTTCACCCAGGTAGTAGTTGACAATAGCTCGGTCTAGCCAACGTGTGAGAGAGTTCGGTTTTTCGGCAATGGCGCTATCTAGAAGTTCTAAGGTCTGAGCGTATTCTTTATTTTCAAATGCTCTGAGCGCGGCGTTGCTAAGACTAGGGCAACGAGTGAGAGATAGAGAGCGATAGGGCAAAGTTTCGCGACGCTGGACCACAGTCGCTTCTAAAGCTTGCTGTTGTTCTAAGGTGAGATTGTTGAGATCGATGCTGGACTGATAGTTGGCTTCTTCAGTGTCTGTTTTAGCCTGCAATTGTTCGCAGGCTTGGGCGGGAGAGTCTGCGAGCAAAGTTGCTCCTCCACTCATTGCCGCTATGATCCCTAGGGCAAAAACTTGATGGATTGTATTGGTTCTATGCCTGAGGGACAGCAATGCCATGGTTGGATCTTCCTCAAAGTGACGTGAATAGCTGTTTGGGAGAGATGCATTAAATACGGCTTCAGGTTGGGCTGGGGAGATTCCTGAAGCTTAGCGATTGTGGAGCCTGTCTTTATGGCATAGGTAAGGGGCGGGTAGAAGTCCAGGTGGTTTGCATCGGGACGTTCTTGACCTGAGATTTTCGCTTGGATGACAGTGTTGAGTCGTTGGGGTGGACCTTGGGGAGTTTCTTTTATGGCCAAGCTTGTGGATCGCCGTGCCGACTAGACTGATGGGTTCTCTAATGGCTGGTGCAGTGCGCCAGGGGGCATCGTCGATGAATGGAAAAAGAAGTTAGCGTTAATTGCTAGCTGAAGCTTATGGGTGGTCAGGGGAGTAGCCTTTTGATCGCTAGTTTCTCGATGGCTGTAATGGCTCTGGTCTTTGGGTTGAGATAATAGGGAAACTGTCTGGTCAATGAAGGGTGTGACCCAGGAAGTTAGGGAGTTAAGCCAGGGTGTGTGAGGTTTAAGGGGAGTCGATGGATGAGCTGGGGACAGGGGATTGAGCGCAAGCTGCGGTTGGCAGACTTCTTAAACGACGATTTGAAAATCCGGGAAAATTTGAGATTTCGGTATTTTCCTCAAGCTGGCTAGGTTAGTCCTCTGGGCAAGCTAAAGATGAGTCTAACTTGTCTTGATATATCCCTACTGCCATGCTGCTAACTCGCGAAAAATATCGTTTGGTCACTCGGAGTGACTTCGATGGTTTGGTTTGCGCCGTGCTACTCAAGGAGCAGAACTTGATCGATGAGATCAAGTTTGTCCATCCTAAAGATATGCAGGATGGCAAGGTTGAAATCAATGAGCGAGATATTACTACTAACCTTCCCTATGTGACAGGTGTCCATATGGCATTTGATCACCATGCTAGTGAGCTGAAGCGCAATGCAGCTGTGCATGATGAAAACTATGTCATCAATGCCGATGCCCCTTCTGCAGCGCGAGTGGTTTACAACTACTATGGTGGTTCTGAGGCTTTCCCCAACATTTCCGAAGAAATGATGGAAGCAGTGGACAAGGGAGATTCCGCCCAGTTTAGCCTGGAAGAAGTGCTCAAGGCTGATGGTTGGAACCTACTTAACTTTTTGATGGATGCCCGCACGGGATTGGGCCGTTTCCGGCAGTTTCGCATCTCCAACTATGCCTTGATGATGGAGTTGATCGACTATTGCAAGAACCATTCCATTGATGAAATTTTGCAGTTACCCGATGTCAAAGAACGGGTGGATTTGTACCAGGAGCATCAAGAGCTATGCAAGGCACAAATTAAGCGCTGTGCGAAGGCCCATGACAACTTTGTCGTTTTAGACCTGCGAGAAGAAGAGACGATTTACGCTGGCAACCGTTTTATGGTTTATGCGCTATTTCCTGAGTGTAATATTTCTGCCCATATCCTTTGGGGGCTCAATCGTCAGAACACGGTCTTTGCTGTGGGTAAATCAATCTTCAACCGCACATCTAATACCAATGTGGGTGAGCTGATGCTGCGTTATGGCGGTGGTGGCCATGCCAATGCAGGCACTTGCCAAGTTGATAATGAAGCGGCTGTAATTACTCAGCAGCAATTGATTGAGAAGATCAATGCTGATGGTTAAGGGATTGCCTTAAAAATCCAAAAAGTTGTTTAACCCGAATATATTTGACGGTCAAGACTCTTTTAGAGGGGGTCTTGGCCGTTTGTTGTTGCAGGTTAGGCTTTGGACAATGGGGACAAGTTTTAGAGAAAGGGTCTTAGCCTACAGTGATACATACTGCAGTAATGATGGTTCTAAAAGCTGTTTGGGGCCAAGGCCATGGTCGAGAACGCTCCTATGGGATAGATGATTGCGGAGCAAGCTTCCTACGAAATCACGCCTTGGATCGGCTCAACGCTTTGGACTGCCTGGCTAGCCAGCTTAGTAACTGTCCTAGGGAATATGCCTTGGCAAACGTAAAAATCGTGATTCTAGCGCCAACTGCAGCGGAGTGATGACTCAGATCGCAGTGCCGCTTAGGGATCTGGTGAGTCAATTAATTTTATTCTGGGGTCATTAGTTATATTCAAAACATCATCTAGATACGGAATACTCGGCTTTTAATCATCGTGTTGATTCAAGCTTCTCTCTCTGAAAGGCTTTGGTTCAACAAGATTCAAAAAAAGATCAAAACAATTCAGTATCAATCATTTGGCAATGCTAGATAAAAGCTCGTATTTGCACTGATTTTTGGTGAATGCAAATTGCCCAATATCCGTATTTACTGGGGCAGAGTTCCGGATTTAGATGAAGTTCTAATGAAACTCCTATTAAGGAATAGTCGTCTAGTCTTCTAGTGCGATGGCCTCTCTACTCGGGGAACTACTCAACCATGGTTAACATGCAAGGCCGTTGGTCCTACTGCCAACAGCTCGCAGAGGATCTGAAGCGGCGATCGCTTCAGATGCCAGCATCTGCCCATTATGCTCAGCCCAAGCTGAATGACGCTGACAAGACAACTGCTGAGGCAGTGGAAGATTTGAAACGTCGTAGCGAGAACCTCCGTCAGCGCTACGGTCTGTAATTTTAGATTTTGCGGCACAGGAGAGGAGCCCATTCTTTTTCTCTCCCCTTAAGACAAGCCGCTGTGTCTCACGGGACGCAGCGGCTTGTCTTTTCATTTGCAATTTGAACTTATGGTCATGGTGCAGATGGCCAACCTTCTAACCAGCCACGCTGTTGTTATACCAAAGTCATGGGAGCCATACTGTTGTAAGCAACAATTTGGGTTTCCTCGACAGATTTTAGGAGATGGTATTCCGATTGGTAGATCGCGAGCTGGCAAAGCTGACTTGGGGTGATTCCTGATGCATTGATGTCGGGTAAGGCACCACCGGCTTTGAGGGCCGCAGCGGCCAGTTCGGAGCAAAAGAGACGGTCTAAGTTTTCGCGGCTGCGGGTAAGACGACCCAGACCGGGAATATTGTGTAGTTTGCTCAAACCAGAGTTAATAGCTTGAATCGGATCGTATTTCTTTTTGTTTTGGGCAAGCAGAAATTTTTGAAATTTGTCGAGCTGTAGATTTTTACGCCGTTCTGGTCTGAGCGGGAGCCACCACATGTTGCCTTTGTGGTTGGTAATGCGTTCTTCTAGATCACTGATTGCAACGCCGTGAAACCCTTCGATGGGGCTGGATTCCATTATCTGGGGATGGATAAGGTCCTGCTGTAGGTCACAGCGCAGGATAATCCCCACGTGGGAAACCTCTGAACGAGTGGCCACTTTAACGATCTCTGAGGAAATACCCTGGCCTGAGAAGGCGATGATGTCGCCAGGCTGGATTTTGTGGCGTAGGGGCGCGTAGGGCGAGATAGGGGGAAGTGCCAAGGCTCGATGGGGCTAAAGGTAGGATGATCCTACGTCAGATTTTAAGGTATGGCAGGCTTTGCAATCTTTGGAGGCAGAATTCTGTTGATGTCTTAGATAGACCTCTTGTACAAGTTGGTTATTGCGTTCTGTTGGCAGCAGAGCAGATGGAAGGAATCATTGATGCAATAGGTTGATGAAGTGGCTTGGGATGGAGAATTTCCGTTTGAAGCGATCGCTTCTCGCAAGGTGGTATTAGCCACATTTCCTCAAACTGTTCTGTTGTTAGAAGGCATATCAGCAATATGCTCTGTTTCTTTGAGACTATTTTTGACTGTATCTAACTGCCTCTTACGATAGATGGATGGGGGCTGAGCTCTTTAGCTACTTTTTTGAGGTCTTGCTCAGTGCCAAGCTTGTGGTTATGAGTTAACTGCTGAGACAACGTTTCAGGGGCTCTCATTGATGGTGACTTGGTCATGGCAATTGCTCAATGAAGATGCGATCGTGCAACGACCTCCTCCGCGTTCTTAAAGTTGAAGATGTTCCACTGACCCATCATTCTTGTTCGTCTACTTCGCGTCCTACTGTTTCCTTCTGAAGGTAACTAATCGCTTTGGTAGGGGGCTGAACTCTTTCCCATCGTTCGTTCTGTCGTCAGAACGAACGATGGGAAAGCATGGCTATTTGGATGCTATGGCTTATGTTCTCAAATCACCTAACCACTTTTGACTATTGGGGCGAGCGATTACGCTCTATCCATTAATGTGTAACGGATTGGCAATGGTCTAGAGAATAGGGAAAAAGGGAAAGCTAGATGGAGTATAGCTCTGAGGTTCTAGCCCATGCGTTGTCCCCGATGTGAAAGTGAGTCCCTTTGGAAGAATGGAAAACGTCAACTCTCCAGTGGCCAGGTGGTGCAGTATTACCATTGCAAGGATTGCCACAAACGATTTAACGAGCGAGCCGGTACTCCGATGCATCGCATCAAGGTCTCAACCGAGAAAGTTGCCACAGTGCTGAGGTCGCGCAGTGAAGGATTAGGACTCAGAGCCGCCGGTCGAGTCAGCGGCAGCTCCCATAGCAGTGTTGCTCGCTGGGAAGCTCGCCTAGCTGCCCATCAGGAGAACTGGTCACCCACTCCATCCCCCGAGAGCGAGGTGACTCTAGAGGGAGATGAGTTGTATACCAAAGTTGGGAAGAATCGACCGGCCCATGAGAGTGAAGGCTGAACTGCTATTTTCCTCGAACGAGCTAGTCGATACTGGGTGAGCGCTGTCAGTGGAAAGCGAGATTCAGAGCTGTTTGAGCGCATTGTTAACCAGACCTGGGATTGGGCGAAAGATTGTGAGTGGATTCGTTGGTTTACCGATGGAGAACGTCGCTATGGCAAGTTGTTGTGGGAGTTGGCTTCGGTCTGGCTCAAGGCCGGGGAATTACCCGCTATTTATCACTGGCGTAAGGTGTGGCAAGAAGGCTTAGAGGTCGCCATGAAGGTTAAAGGCTCTCAGGGGCAGCCTCGACGAGAATGGCTCAAACAGGAGCATCCTTGGACAGCTATCAGTGCCGAGTCCGAGGTTCATGCCAATCATTGCGAGGCCCAGAATGCTGCAATCCGGCGTCGATGTAGTGCCTTTCGGCGACGACAAAATCTCTATGCCAAAACCGTGGATGGATTAGAGCGGGCTGTTACGGTGCAACGCCTGATTCACAATTGGGTTCGTCCTCATTGGTCTTCTAAACTCACTCCCGCAACCGCGATCGGGTTCATTGAACGGCCATTGACTCTTGAGGAAATGCTGCTCTCTAGGGGCTTTCACTTCCTACCTACTTAAGAGGCCAGTGCCG
>CALLAT010000102.1 GCA_938002085.1 uncultured Pseudanabaenaceae cyanobacterium | reverse complement strand
TTTTCTGTGAAGCGTTCAAACATGGGCGTACCTTACATCACCTGCAGCGGCCGGTTAACTAACTTTAGCACAGGCAACAAGTTGTGCTGTCTCAGGTGAAACAGAATCCGGGTGCGGTTTTCACGACTTTTTAAAGTATTTTTCTAGAGAGATGTCATGGGAGGGAGCAGACCATCCCGATTCATGCAAGCGAAGCAATATTTTGGGTGCTTTGTCCTGTATGGATTGAGAGACGATTGTGGCTTGTAAATTCTTCAGCCATAGGATTGCTGCATCTTCCCGATTGTCTTGGTAGTAATTACGACGATGACTGATTAATTTGAAGCCAAATTTTTCATAAAGGTTAATAGCAAGAGTGTTGCTTACTCTCACCTCTAAAGCAGCCCAGGACATTTCACGTTGCTGTGCCGCTTGGAGCATTGCCCATAGTAAGTATTGGCCTAGGCCTTGTTGTCGGTGGGTAGGGTCGACGGCTAGCAGCGTAACGTGGGCCTCATCCAAAACCGCCCAAAGGCAGGCCCAAGCGATCAGGGTCTGTTGGCCGGATTCCAACACCCAAAGATCGCTGCGATCGCTCTCAATTTCTCGTAAGTAGCCGCCTTCGCTCCATAAACCTCCTAGGCAGCGACGGTCTAGTTCCAAAATTTGGGGTAAGTCCTGGGGGGTGAGAGGTCGCAGGTGAAGGGGGCGGAGTTCTGATTGCATGGATGTCTGGGGCTGAGTTTCAACCGATGGCGTTCGTCCGTGTGTTGGCAAATTTGACTCGCAAGGGCTTGGGGATTGGCTCCACTGCGTTGTGTCTACATTATTAAAACAGTCTCTTTAGGATGACCCTCTTGTGATGCTCCTTAGAGTCATCCGTTGCTCGAAAGCCTGAGACGGAGACGAAAAGATTAGGTCAACTCAAAAGATTGGATAACGCAAGCCAGTAGACTAACTGAAGCGAACTATCGCCCATGGCGATTGCCCCGAAATCTAAACCATCGGTGTAGCCCTCGCTTTGCCCACTTTTGCCCAGCACCTTAGAACCGGCCATGGTATCGACGCAATCCCGTCCCTCTTCATCCGCCAACGCAGCTTCTGGTCTGCAATATATTGAGACTTCGGCTGAAGGGCGATCGCCTAACCAAAGTCTTCTGCCTCTGACTGCGGGAGTCAATGAAAAAGACCATTTGGTGGTCGGGGGTTGTGATGTCACTGAGCTTGTCAAAGAGTTTGGTTCGCCTCTATATATTCTCGACGAGGAAAGCCTGCGTACGGCCTGCCAGCAGTACCAAGGTGCGCTAGAGCAGCACTATGGTGGCGAAGCCTTAGCAATTTATGCTTCTAAAGCCTGGAACTGCCTCGCCGTCTGCGCCATTGTCAAAAGCGAGGGCATGGGCATTGATGTGGTCTCTGGTGGAGAGCTGTATACGGCACTTCAAGCGGGCTTTGATACCCAAAAGATATATTTCCACGGCAACAACAAGTCTCGCGAAGAGCTGGCTCAGGCCGTCGAGATGGGTTGCAACGTCGTTGCTGATAACTGGCTAGAGCTTCGCACCTTGGCAGAACTCGCTAAGGCCCAGGGCAAAGTCATTTCTGTAATGCTGCGCTTTACCCCCGGCATTGAATGCCACACCCACGAATATATTCGTACCGGTCATATCGACAGCAAGTTTGGCTTTGATCCTGAACAACTCGATGGGGTTTTTGAATTTATTAAGGCTGAAGCCAGCCTTGATTGCATCGGCCTTCATTGCCATATCGGCTCGCAAATTTTCGAAATCCAGCCCCACCGAGATTTGGCGGGTGTTTTAGTCGATGCTTTTCTCAAAGCCCAAGACCATGGTTTAGGCGTTCAGCAAGTCAATGTGGGCGGCGGTTTAGGCATTCGCTACACCGAGTCTGATGATCCCCCAAGCATTGCTGCTTGGGTTGAGCAGGTCTGTGATTCCATGACCCAAGCTTGCGAAGCCAAAGGGCTTGCCTTGCCAAAGCTGATTTGTGAGCCTGGCCGCTCTCTGATTGGTTCTGCCTGTGTGACGGCCTACACCGTGGGGAGCCAAAAGGAAGTCCCTGGCATTCGCAAGTACATCACGGTGGATGGCGGTATGTCCGATAACCCTCGCCCGATTACATATCAGTCGCTTTACCGCTCTGTGATTGCGAATCACATGAGTGCGCCCTGCACTGAAACAGTCACTGTTGCAGGCAAGCATTGTGAATCGGGTGATGTGGTTATTAAGGATGCAAATCTGCCCAAGACGGATTCCGGTGACATCCTTGTTGTCATGGGGACAGGTGCTTACAACTACAGCATGTCCTCTAACTACAATCGTCTGGCCCGTCCTGCAGGCGTCATCGTCAAGGATGGCCAAGCCGATTTGATCTTGCGGCGAGAAACCCTGGAGGATTTGGTGCGATTTGACGCTTTGCCCAGCCGCCTGGCTTAGAAAGCCTGATTGCGGGGAGCGTTCAGCTACTTGGCAATGGTGTCGCTAGATCCATCTTGGAGCGAAAGCTTTCTCTGTTGATCTAGCGAGTTTTCATGGGCAGAGATGCTCGCATGGACTTAGAGTAGCTGGCTGAATCATCTTGGACTTCGTTGGAGACTGACTTGCTCCAGCTTTTCATTGGGGGCTACATCTCAGGGGCTAGCTGATTCAAGGTCACTCAAGGACGGAGACTGGGTTGCTGCTCACGATCCAGCCTAACGCGGCACAATTGCGGTTAGTCAGTCGTCAATTTGATACCCTGGAATGCCTTTCCAGTCGTTCTGATTATCTGTCAGGAGTGGCTCAAGTACGGCAAGCTACGCGTAGGGGCTCTATTCAGGCTGCTCAATGCTTGCTCTGCTAGGTCATTGGTTCACCTTGAATAGGTGTATTAATGCGATGTTGAGCACTAAATTTCTCTGCCAATCGTGCCGTATTTCGGTTCAATGGAAGAGTGATGCTTAGGCGCGCTAGGCCGACTTCACCTGCGATGTTACAGATTTATCCATGGTTTCCCATGGCTAAGGTGCTTTGGCCCATCGTGGCTCAGAACGTTTGCTTGCTATCGCGCCTGGTGTTATCGCTTCCTTAATTTTTAGAAAATAGCCACCTTGTCTATTCCGTTGAGAACTTGAGCAGCCTCTCCTGGATGGTTATCCAAGTTTGAACTGTTGAATGTGTCCTAGCCTGCCGTTTCCTTAGTACCGCCCTCGCCCTTTAATGCTCACCCTGTGGCAAAACTGGCTTAATGCGTTCTTAGCTCCCACCTCGAACTGGGTGACGACGCTGGCGGACATTAGCTTAGTCCTGCTGGTTACCTTCTTGATGCTATCTCTGATTGGAGAGCGACAGACACTCTGGATGGTCAGGGGGTTTGTAATCTTAATGCTGGTCGCTTTTCTGAGTAAGACTTTAGCGCTGACGCGGCTTAACTTTCTGCTTAATAATTTGGTCTTGGGTGCAGCTTTGGCGATGGCCATGGTGTTGCAATCCGAGATTCGCCGGTTTTTGGAGCAGTTGGGGCGCGGGCAGCTGCTCCAGTTGTTCTCATCTCGGAAAGCTTTGTCAGCTAAATCTGATGTGGTGGATGAGGTGGTGGATGCTGTTAAGGAGTTATCCCAGAATCGCACCGGCGCTTTGATCATTATTGAAACTGCTGATCCCATTGATAAGCGTGACTTCTCGGTGCCTGGTGTAAAGCTCAATGCAGAGCTTTCCAAGGAGCTGCTGCAAACGATCTTTCAAACCTCGACGCTGCTCCATGATGGAGCCGTGCTGATGCGGGGCTCGCGAATTGTGGCAGCCAGTGTGATTCTGCCGATTTCTGAGCGGACTGCGGCCCGACGTTTGGGCACTCGACATCGTGCTGCGATGGGTATTACGGAACGGGTCGAAAACTGCATCTGCGTGGTGGTGTCTGAGGAAACGGGCTCCATTTCCTTGGCTGAACGCGGTATTCTAAATCGTCCCTTGACGAGTAGTAAGTTGAGGGAGCTTTTGCAAAATCGACTCTCCCAGTCTGTTGAATTGGAGACTGTGGCTCCAGATTTGCGGAATCTCAGCCGCCGCCTTAGCGGCCAGTCCATGCTTTGGTTTACTAAGGCTTGGGATCGTTTTAGACCTTCGGCATCACGAGAAAGAAAATGACGGCGAATCTCACCGCCCGACCGCATCTACCCCCAGACCTCGTGGCCGATCGCATGCCCCAACATGTGGCCGTGATCATGGATGGCAATGGCCGCTGGGCTAAAAAACGTGGCCGGCCCCGCATTATGGGCCATAAGCGAGGCGTAGACACACTCAAAACATTGCTGCGCTGCTGTGACGATTGGGGCATTGGTGCCCTGACGGCCTACGCCTTTTCCACGGAAAACTGGGGCAGGCCCAATGATGAGGTGGAATTCCTCATGGTGCTGTTTGAGCGGGTGCTACGCCGAGAGCTGGCGGAGCTGATGAATGAGAATGTCCGCATTCGCTTTGTGGGCAATCTCCAAGCGCTGCCCCCCTCGCTCCAAGGGGAGATAGAGCGGGCCATGGCGGACACCGCTGAAAATACGGGTATTCAGTTTACGGTGGCGACGAACTATGGGGGTCGCCAGGAGATTGTTCAGGCCTGTCAGGCGATCGCCCACCAAATCAAGCGAGGTGAGCTGGAGCCCGAGGAGATCGATGAGAGCATTTTTGAGCGGAACCTTTACACCCAAGGCCTAGAAGACCCCGATCTACTCATTCGTACCAGCGGTGAAATGCGCATTAGTAACTTTCTGCTGTGGCAATTGGCCTATGCAGAGATGTACATCACCGATACGCTCTGGCCAGATTTTGACCATGGCGAATTTCATCGGGCTTTGGTGTCGTTTCAGCAGCGCCACCGACGGTTTGGCAAGCTGTAGAGCGTTGCGACTTAACGGTTCGCGGATGAGCTGATTTGGGGCTGTCTTGCGATCGCTTCATCATCCCGCAGTTGCTGGATACGGGCCTGGAGTGCATCACTAGCGGCAAGGGAGCGCTGGGCTCCTGAGATGCGGGGTTGCTGGGCTGATTCTGCTTCTTGCTGGTCGTATTGCAGGGCAACGGCATAGGCCAAAGCTTGGCGCAGCATGGTTGCTCCAGCTCCATGACAGCAGGAGTGCCAGCGCTGGGCTGCATTGCCAGGGGCCGAATTATTAACCCAGTGGGCCACCGCGACATAGGCATCCCAGAGGGTCGGTTCGGGGTGAGTTGAAAAGGTTTTGAACAGTTGTCTGCGCTGGATGAGGCGATCGCTAGCGGGGGTCTGAGAAGGAGGATAGGGGCTTTCATCCAGCAAACGGTCAAAGTATCGCAGGGCCTGGGAAGGGCGTAGTTTTACTTTCCTGAGGCTGTTGTAGAGGCTGCTGCGAATGGCGAATTCCTGACCTAGCTCGAGCTGCATTTCTTGGAGCTGAGCGATGCGTTGGATAAAGCTGGTCTGGGCAGAGATCTTAAATTCTCGACCGACGCCGTCCAAGGTGGAGAGGGCTAATTCCCCGCCGAAGTAATGGGCAGCGGGCAAGAGGCGTAAGCCAAGATCCCCGGCTGAGGTCATGCCAATGTACAGGTAGGGCAAAAGCTGAACGCTTTGTGGGGACTGCGCTGATGGAGCTTCCGTATCTGGGGATGACTGATCCAGTTCGACGAGTCTGGCAAGGACCCATTGCCCAGAGCTTGTTCCTGTTTCATCTCCCTCGTTGGCTTTTGTTGCTGCGCACCATTGGCCCATCGCCACTTGCTCTAGCTGACCTCCCGCAAACAGAGGTGCGAGGGTTTGCAAGGGGGAGCGATCGCCCAGGGGAACATAGCACTGGCGGCGTAGAGTGAGGCGATCGCGGAAGGGCGCGAGCTGTATGTTTTGGCTCTGGCCAGCTTGAGGCGATAGAGCCTGGCTCAAGGAAGCATTACCCGGCAGTCCTCCTATATCTGCTGCCCTCTGATTAGGACAATCCTTATTTTCTGAATTCGCAGAATGCGATGCTGAATTAGCCTTGGCAATTGCAGCGCTCCAGAGGGGCTTCCCAGAGTGATTGAGTGTGACAACTGCTGGACTTGTCATAAAGTTTTCAGCTCCCTAGGAAACAACTGCGCATTTATCCTTACGTAGTCTTAACCTCTTAGAGAGAAAAATAAAACCGTATAGTGGCCGGATCTCAGAGCTGTCCGTCTTGACGAGAAACCATAAAAAAGAAGGAACTGATAATCATCAGCTCCTTCTTTTTCAGTGCAAACCTTCCCTCACGAATCTATTGATCCGTTCCTAGCAATTGCAGTTTATACAGGCTGGCATAAAGGCCATCCTGTTCTAGCAATGCATCATGGCTACCGGATTCAATTAGCTGCCCCTGCTTCAGTACCAAGATCCGATCCACATTGCGAATGGTAGAGAGTCGGTGGGCAATGATAATCGCCGTGCGTTCCTCTAGCAGAACATCCAATGCTTCCTGGATATCAGCCTCTGTTCCCACATCTAGATTGGAAGTGGCTTCATCCAAGACCAAAATGCCAGGGTCGCGCACGGCTACGCGGGCGAAGGCGAGGAGCTGCTTCTGCCCACCAGAAAGGTTAGAGCCTCGCTGACGGAGCTGAGTGTTGTAGCCCTGGGGCAAGCTTTCGATGAAATTAGAAACGTTGGTTTTCTCTGCTGCCTGTTGAATTTCCAAGTCGCTGTAGGACTCACCTAGGGCAATATTGCCTTTCACATCCCCGGCAAACAGAAAGCCATCCTGCAAAATCACGCCGAGGTGTTGCCGCAGCTCGGCTTGGGGCAAGTCGCGGATATCAATGCCATCGATGAGAATGCGACCTTCGGTGGGTTCGTACAAGCGGCAGAGCAAGCGAATAATGGAGCTTTTGCCTGCGCCCGTTGGCCCCACCAGGGCAATCTTTTCGCCGGGCTTGATCTCGAAATCCAGGTTTTTGAGCACCATCTCATCAGCTTTATAGCCGAAGGAGACCCGCTCAAACCGAATGGAGCCCCTCGCACTATCATCCCCGGCCTGGCGCTCCAGGGTGGCAATGTTTTCAGTGCGGTCCTTGATTTCAATGGGCTCGCTGAGCAGATCGCTAATGCGTTCAACGGCGGTGAAGCCCGATTGGATCGAGGTGAATTTCTCGGCGAGCTGGCGCAGGGGCTCAAACAGCTTTTGGGCAAAGATAATGAAGGAGGCGAGTTGGCCCAAGCTGAGGGGACCAGCTAGGAGAAGGCGACTGCCGAGGAAGAGGATGCCCGCGATCGCCGCCAATGAAATCCACTCCAGCGTGGCCGAAATGGCCGAGTCGTGAAAGATCGTCTTATCAATTTCAGTGATATACCGCTGATTTGATGCCCGAAACATCTCGCTGTTGTAGCGTTCTCGCCGAAACAGTTGCACCACATCAATGCCGGTGACATTTTCCTGGAGCATGGAGTTGAGGCTGGATAGCTCATCCCTAGCCTTGGAATTTGCCTTGCGATACTCTCGCTGAAAGAAAACAATAATCAGGGTCACTGGCAGCAGCATCACTGTCAGCATCAAGGCCGGTTGCCACTGCAACAGAAACATTGCAATGGTTAGGGTAAGCAATGAAAACAGATCGCTGACAATGCCGATCGCCCCAGTCGAGAACACATCCCCCAGGGCTTCCACATCACTGGTGAGGCGCGTAATCAAGGCTCCCACGGGAGTTCGGTCAAAGAACCGCACCGCCAATGAGGTGACATGACCAAATAGATCGGCGCGGATCGAAGCGGTCATGCGTTGGCCCACTTCCTGGACCAGATAGCCCTGCCAACCTCGCAGGGCCAACCGCACTAGGATCGTGCCGAGTAGCACCGCAGATAATAGGTTCAGTCCCTCGATCACCGGCATTTCTGCACTAACGAGTTGCAAGACTTGGCCTAAAGCTTGAATTTGGAGCCCCTCGCAGACTGATGCGTTGGTCTGGCATTGGATAAAAGTGATAGCCTGGCCAATGACAATGGGCTGGATTGCTCCAGCGATCGCCACGGGCACGAGCAAAATCAGGGAAATCGTCAGCAGCCGACCGTTTTGCTTGGCATAGGGAATGAGGCGTTTGAAGAGCTGCCAGTCATTCTCGCGACGGCGGTTGGTGGATGCTACGGTCATGGGAAAAGGCGATTGCTGAAAGGCTTCGGGCAGAAGCAGGGCTTTCCCAGCCTAACAGCTTCATCTAGCTTAGGACTTGCCTCGCGAGGCAGGATTCCACGCAAAAGCGCCTACTCCTTAGAAAAGAGCAGGCGCTTTTGAAAGTCTGACTAGACTTTCCAGGTCAGGATCTACAGTTCGTAGACGTTGGCCTTGCCATCTTTGACTTCGCCAACCAGCACTACATCAGCGACATCCACAAAGAGACCATTTTCCAACACGCCAGGGATGTTGTTGATGGTTTTCTCCATCTCAGCGGGGTTGTCAATGCTGGTGAACTTGACGTCGATGATCAAGTTGCCTTGGTCGCTCACCACAGGACCGGCTTTCTTGACGCCCATGCGCAGGTCGCACTTGCCACCCAGATTTTCCAACGCCTTCATTACAGGGGTCATGGCCATGGGCAGCACTTCCACGGGGAGGAGGAAGGTAGAGCCGAGGCTCTTCACCAGCTTGCCGTCATCCACAACCACGATGAATTCTTTGGCCAGGGAGTCAACAATTTTCTCCTGGGTGTGGGCAGCGCCGCCGCCTTTAATCAGGTTCTTGTTGGGATCCACTTCGTCAGCCCCATCAATCGCCACATCCATGGAATCGGCTTCATCCAAGCTGATCAAAGGAATGCCGTACTTCTTGGCCAGAACGCGAGCCTGGAAGGAGGTGGGGATACCTTTGATATCCTTCAGGTCGCCAGAGGCCAAGCGTTCGCCGATGAACTGAATGGCATAAGCGGTGGTGGAGCCAGTACCTAGGCCAACGATGGAGCCTGACTTGACCCGTGCGGCGGCAGCGCGGCCGACTTCTTGCTTCATCACTGTGACGGGATCAGGGCTGGACATGGCGATCGCTCCTCAAATTACTGCGTTTCTAATCATAAGGGAGGGCGGGCGTTGGGGGAATTCAAGCGCCAGAGAAGCGTAGGGCATGACGGGAAAACTGAAAGCAGTTCGATATTTGAGCAATCGAATGAGCTCAGAAAGCCTTGGGACTAAGGTGGGCATGCTATGGCTACGCAGTCATCACAGTGGCCATTGCTCAGACCCATGTTTATGAAGCGGAAAAAGCAACTAAGCCTCTTTGCCCTTAGTTTGGCCACTGGGATGGGTCTCTCTAGCCTCATTCATTTTTTGGCAATGAAGTTTAGCAGTCTGCTCCCCCTAATATTGCTTTACAACCTGCTGACGGGATTGTTGGCGGCGCTGCTATTTCCAGTCATGCTTCTACTCCTGATTGCGGTTCCTGCATGGCTACTGGTTCGCCACAAGGGCTGGAAAGTTGCCCAAGGTCGGAGCAGCATTTTCCTGGGAGGACTGGGCCTGGTGCTGATGCATCTCTATGCTGCCTTTACGACGACGTTGTGGATTGGCGAGTCCCAGTCCATGCAGGCAGAAGCCTTTTGCGAAAACCTTATTCCCCAACTGGAAGCCTACAAAGCGAAGCAGGGTCGATATCCTCAGTCTCTGGAAGCGCTTCAAATGCCTGAGCGGCTTCCCTATTACTTAGGAGAGGCCAGTCAGTTTTACACCGGTACTCAGGCCAGCTATGAATTTACCTATAGTGTGCCTTGGATCATCTCACCGGGCTATACGTTCTACGATTCTCAAACAGGAGAATGGAGCTATGTGGATTAAGTGGATTGGCTGTACAAGTTGAGATGGCAGCGATCTTCCAAAGGTTGGATGACATCGAGGGGTTATCGGACTGCGCTGCGGGGCTGGGTGAGTAAGCCGTATTGGGGGCTGAAGAGAAAGGCTAGGGTAAAGAATCCGGCTGCGACAAGGGCGATCGCAGGCCCAGAAGGAACATTCACCCAATAGCTCAAATACATTCCGCTAATGCTGGACAGGATGCCAATGCCAGCCCCTAGCGCCATCACCAGATTCAAGCGATTCACTAGCAAATAAGCTGTGGCCCCCGGCGTAATCAACAGGGCCAGCACCAGCACGACACCGACTGCTTTCAGACTCGCAACGACCGTCAAAGAAATCAGCGACATCAAGCCAAAGTTCAACGCATTCACCGGCAACCCAGCCACCTGCGCCCCTTCTGGATCAAAGGTGTAAAACAGCAGTTCCTTATACAACAGGCGAACGACCAGGATAACGATGATGGCAATGATGGCCGTATCTCGCACATCGCCCCAGGTCACGCCAAGGATGTTGCCAAAGAGGAAGTGATTGAGATCGATTTTGTTGTCTTTTTGGATCAGCGTAATCAGCGTGACGCCAGCAGCAAAGAAGGTGGATAGGACAATGCCCATGGCCGCGTCTTCTTTGATCGGGGACTTGGTGCGAATCCAGGCAATGATAGTGGTGCCCAGCATTCCGCTGAGGAAGGCACCGACGAAGAGGTTG
>CALLAT010000101.1 GCA_938002085.1 uncultured Pseudanabaenaceae cyanobacterium | reverse complement strand
CAGCTCCGATTGATTGGCTCGACAGGACAGACGGCAGGACTCGGTGGCTCATTCCAGACGGCTCTAATCTAGACTGGACTTAGCTTTCCCTATCCATGGCTCTTGATTTTTCTTTTCTCAATTCTGGTGACGAAGCCCTAAGCGTATTAGCGCGACAAAGTAGCAGTCGCCCACTTTCAGTATTAGCACGTACTCAGGAAAGGAACTCATACTAATTTTATAATTTTCCATGCTTTTTTATCGGATTACACGGACTATTTTTTTGCAATATCTACCAACCAAGACAAACAGCGCAAAACTTCAGTAAATTCATCAGGAGACAGAAAAGAGGGTGCAATGGATACCATAGTTCCTATCAACCCAACGGAAGCAGCTCGCAATTTATGCTGCTACTTAGCCTCGCTGCTCGACATGAGTCTACTTGTAGCTGCATCTCTCTAGACATCTACCCAACAGAGTGATTTTTGTTCCCCTAATTGCAAATTGCTCAGTTCAGGTCTGTGCTCAAGATTCTTTTGATATCAATGAATATCCAAAGCTCATTTTTTTCATAAATGGGCCCAAGGTCCGGCAGGTGTGAAGTCAAAAAGCCTTACCTACAGAGGCTTCAGACCTTTCGTTACCCCTTTGAAGACTCAATGTCTTTTTTCACCACCCTAGTGACCTGGTTCCCAGGTCGCTAGTCGGCTTCTGTCGAGTTCTACGACCCAGTCAGCGCATCTACCTGTGCCGACTTATTGCGTAGTGCCATGAATACTGCTGAATTCACGATTAATAGCGAATGGAACGATGGCCTAACTGCCACTGTTTCACTCGGAAATAATAGCGATCTCCCCCTCGATGGCTGGCTGTTCGAGTTTGTCGCCGATTTTGACATCACCCAGGTTTGGAATGCAGAGCTAGTCAGCCGCGAAGGCGATCGCTATGTCTTCCGTCACCTGGGCTACAACCAAAATATTGCTGCGAGGGGCGATCGCAACTTTGGCTTCTTAGCTCAAAAATCTGCTGAGGACTCCACCCAGCCCACAAGCTTTCGCCTCAATGGGGTTGAGCTTGGCACTGGCGGCGGTGGTGTGCCAACTCCGTCTCAACCATCCACACCAGTCAATCCCGCACCTGAATCCCCTAGCCCCCTAGATCCGGCGCCCAATGTGCCTGAGGTTTCAGACCCAACTCCGGCCCAACCAGAAATTGGGAATGGTGCCGTAGACTTTGCGATCGCCAATGACTGGGGCAGTGGTTTCACAGGCAACTTAACCTTCAAAAACACTAGCGGGCAATCGCTGGCGGATTGGACATTCAAATTCACGGCGGACTTTCCCATTCGTGAACTTTGGGACGGTGAAATTGTTAGCCAGCAAGGCAATGTTTACGAAGTCCGTCCTCAGTCATGGAATCGCGACCTTGCCCCAGGCCAAAGCATCACTCTGGGCTTCAATGCAGATGTTCCCACCAGTGAGATCACTGTTCCGACCGGCTATCAGCTCACTGCCGCTGAACTAACTCCCCCCGTTACAACGCCATCAACTCCAGTCCAACCGGCATCTCAGCCCCTAGTACCTGAGACGGGTGGTGATACAGGCAATGGTAATGACAATAACGACGACGGCAATAGCGGAACGATTGCCCCTGGCAACGGTAGCGATGCAGATTCACCTCTCCCTGCACCGAATGCCTCTCCGAATCCTCAGCAAGGCTCTTTTAACTACGGTGAAGCGCTACAAAAATCCTTCTTATTCTACGAAGCCCAACGCGCTGGAGACCTACCCGAAGACAATCGCATTGACTGGCGCGGCGACAGTATGCTGAATGACGGTGCTGATGTGGGCCTCGATCTCAGCGGCGGCTATTTTGATGCGGGAGACAACGTCAAGTTTGTGTTTCCCATGGCAAGCAGCATGACGATGCTGAGCTGGGGACTCACAGAGTATCGGGATGCCTACGCCACCAGTGGGCAGTTGGATGAAGCCCTAGAGTCAATCAAGTGGGGTACAGACTTTCTGCTAGAAGCACACCAAACTTCTGGGGGTAGGACCACAGCCTTTGCCGGGCAGGTGGGGGATGGCAATGTGGACCATGCCTATTGGGGTAGCGCTGAGGCGATGAATCTGCCTAGGCCTACGGCACTCCTAACTGCTCAAGCACCCGGCTCAGATCTAGCAGCGGAGGCAGCGGCAGCCTTGGCTTCGGCTTCCATTGCTTTCCGCCCCAGCGACAGCGCCTATGCGGACAAGCTGCTGGATAATGCGATGCAGCTGTATGACTTTGGCGACCAATATCGGGGTAAATACTCCGATTCCATTCCCAATGCCCAAGCCTTCTACAACTCCTGGAGCGGCTATGAGGATGAGTTGAGCTGGGGAGCAACCTGGATTCATAAGGCTTTAGAAGCAAAAGGAGTTGAGGATACAACCTATCTAACGAAAGCCCAGCAAAATTACAATGGACTGAGTAATGGTTGGACTCAATCCTGGGACAATAAGTCCTATGGTGCTGCCGTTTTGTTAGCCCAAGAAACCGGCGACAAAAGCTATCGCCAAGATGTAGAAGGTTGGCTCAACAACTGGACAGATGGCAATATTAAGACGACCGATGGTGGCCTGAAATGGCTCGACCAATGGGGTTCATTACGCTACAGCGCCAATACAGCTTTCTTAGCAGGCATCTACAGCGACAACGTCAACGATCCGGGGCAAAAATATAGCGACTTTGCGGAGGAGCAAATCGACTATATCCTTGGCGACAATCCGGCGGGGTTCAGCTACATGGTGGGCTTTGGCGACAACTTCGCCCAGAATCCTCACCATGGGGGGGCTTCTGGCACGACGAATATCAATACTTCTGCTGATAATCGTCACACGATTTACGGAGCTTTGGTGGGTGGGCCGAGTGCGGCCAATGATTTTGCTTACCGGGATGAGCGCACAGATTACATCGCCAATGAGGTGGCACTGGATTACAACGCGGGATTAACTGGAGCTTTGGCGCGTCAGGTTGGCTTACAAGGTGGCGACCCCTTGTCTGATACTGCGCTCAATGCTCTGATCGGCGTCAGCAATGCCTAGCCCTTAGGTTTGGCACGCCTTCATTCTCTGGACTTCTGGCCCATGTTGTTACCTGGCCTGCTGTGTTGTACAACCCTCGCCCAGATTTGGACCTCCCCCAGCTCTGACCCCAATCTGGGCCTGCGGGCTGGCCTGAGTTACCAGTTCGGCACCCAAGCCAATCGGGTGGGCCTCAATGCCGCTGGGTTTGCCCAGATTGATCCGACGGATACGACTTTCTTCCTGTCCTGGTCGGGCTATCGCACCCTCTCCCATATTCAAACTTCGGAATCGGGTTGGGAGCGTGAACTAAGCCTGGGGGTCACCCAAGGCATTGGCGGAAAGCGCAGTCGTCTCGATCCCTATGACTGGTCCCTGGCGGCCAATAATAGCGATCGCAACCACAGTCTCAGCGCCTACACCACCCTGTATCGCGACAGCTACGGCACCGATCAGCGAAACATGGGCTTGGGGTTTAACGTTGATCGCTTCAATGTTCGCTTTGAAAATGACTACTCCCTGATTGGGGTGTTGGGAGACCAGGGCGATCGCTTTCGCACCGGAGCCCTAGAGCTGGGCTATCGCAGCGATGATCGCACCAACTGGGTCACGGGATTTAGCATTTTCACCGGTGACACTGAGCAGGGCGAAAATTGGGAGGTGGATGAGGGTGGCCCCTTGCCCCATGGCATCTACACCATGCGGCGAGAAGATGGCAGCTGGGTTGATGCAGGGGAGCGCTCTATTGGCAATGCCTATGTGGGGGTACGGGGATTGAGCCTGGGAGATCCGGACGACAGCACCTTGCAATTAATTGGCGCAGACAATCTCCAGTTACGCCTGGGCTGGAGTAGCGAAGGCGTCCGCCATAGCATTCAAAACCGCTTCCATGACTTGATTCGCGATCCGCGCATTCCTGTGCGAGATACGCCGGGAAAACCCTACGTGGAGTTTGGTACCAATGCAGGGCAAACACTTTATCCGTAGGCCGTCAGGCTTGCGAAGCAGCCTACTGCACTAAGGCGTCTCATCGATTACAACGGTTTCTGATTTAGGACCATATCGTAGACTAGTGCTTGCGGAATATGAACTAAATCAAAAAAACGTTGACCTATCTGAGGAAGTATCTGTTTTTGGGAATTGGCTTGGGGCTGGGTGCAAATTTATGCATCCCAGCTCAAGCTCAGCAGGTCGGTACAACGCTGGAGAACGTCTTTGCCTCCGGCATGGATGAGCTGGATTGGACGATTGCGAAGCAAGCTTCCGATGAAATCGCTCCCAGCCAGCAGGCACCGTTGATTGCCCCAGCGAATGTTCCCCAAGCCCATGGCATTGAGGCAAATTCAGCTCTACCCCTGTCCCTAGACTCACCGTTAATCCCCCAGCTCCAGACGGCTGATTCATGGTCCGCCCCCCTAACAGAGCTGGGTGGAGCGGCCATTTTTAACGAGCAGCTCGAACAGGCAATTTCTCTGCAAGCTTACGAAGCAATCCCCCAAGAGCCCAATTCAGACCTGAGCCAAGATTTAGAACTAAACCAAGATTTAAACCTGAGCCAAGCTGTGGAAGATGAGCTTGATCCTGGCAAGTGGTGGTTGACGGTTTATGCAGGACGCCTCAGCGACAGCTATCTCCGTGACATCATCCGTCACGGCGGCCCAAGGGATTGGGAGAATTCCTATGATGTGGGGGTGGGAGCGACTCGGGTTTTATATGACAATGGCCGGAATCTTAGCCTAGAAGCGGAGGGCAATGCCCTGCAGTATTTAGGCGAGCAGTTTCATCAGGAACTAACGAGTGCCGTTGCCCTACGTTGGCATAGCTTTCCTTGGGATAAGAAGGTCGATACGAGCTTTGCTCTGGGGGAAGGCTTCTCGTGGCAGTCAGAAAATTCTAAGTATGAGGACCGAGTTAATAAAGACGTTTCCCAATGGCTCAATTATCTATTCTTGGAATTTACCTTTGCCCGCCCCAAACACCCCAACACTCAATTAGTGTTGCGGTTACATCATCGTTCGGGAGTGTATGGGCTGATTAATGGTGTTGTGGGTGGCTCGAATCTTTACAATATGGGTGTTCGGTTTCGACTTTAGCCATGGATGGCCTAATCTCTCCCCATCAGGGTTGCCAAAACAACTTTAATCATCGCGACTTTGAAGCTCCACCTCTGTGCGCAGGATGCGGACGTTGTAGCGGCTGAGGAAGTTTTGCCCCAACAGTCCTTCCGTAGCAGTGGGAGAAATCGACACCTGCAAATTTTCTGCAACGGCTGCTCCGACAGCCAACGACTGCACCCTGCCAACGGGAGCCGTGATGATTCGCCCATCTGCCAAACTTAAGCGCTCGGTGCCAGTGGGCACGACATTGAGCAGGTCTCCCAACCGTTGGGTAATGCAAGTGATGCCAGCGCCAGTATCCAAAATCATATTGCAGGAGACCGAGTCGTTGAATCGCACTTCAATCACGGGTGTCCCTCCCTGTAGGGATTTAATCGGAACGCGAATGATGCCTTCAGCGGCTGATGCCTTTGCAGCTTGCTTCTTTGCGATCGCCTCAATCGCAGCTTGCATCTGACGATGAGCAGTCCAATCACCCTGATCGTTAGCCAGCCGTGAGGCTTTGCCATAGTCCACCAGGGCAGCATCCCAATTCTCCAGGGCTTCGTAGGCTTCGCCCCGGCGGGCGTAGCTGGCTGCACGATCCGGTTCAATATCTAGGGCTATGGAGCAATCAGCGATCGCTTTCTCAAACTGTTCCACCAATTGATAGGCCTGGGCTCGCAGGTTCAAGATGGCCACTGAGCGAGTGCCTTGGTTGGAGAGTAATGCAGTGCAGTCAGCGATCGCCCCTTCCCCATCGCCTAAGACGCATCGGGTCTTAGCGCGTTGTAGCAACACCTGATCGCTATCTGGAGCCAGGTTGATCGCTGCTGCCAGATCGCGCATGGCGTTGGCTGAGTTACCACAGTGAGCATGGGCCAGCCCGCGTAGGGCCAAGATGCGGGCATTGTCGGGGTCGCATTGCACGAGCCAGTTTAAGTCATGCAGGGCTTCGCCATAGCGCTTGCGGTCCAGCTTTTCTCTGGCTTGGTTTAGGGCGGATTGGGGGGTAATCAGGGGCAGGCTAGTTGAGCTGGCTGTTGGTTTTGCAGTAGCGGGGGCATGGGTGGGTTTAGGAGCGGTGAGGGCTTCGATGCGTTGGATGCAGGCCTGGGCGTTGTTGCGGTCTTTGGCTTGGAGGTAGAGTTTGGCGGCTTGTTTGTAAGCGGCGATCGCCAGTTCAGTCTGCCCCAGTTCGGTCTGGGCTTTGCCGATGAGGCGGTGGGCAGCGGCGAGGGTTGGGTTGAGGTTAAGGGCAGTTTGGGCAGCAGCGATCGCTTCATCCCACTGGCTCAAGCCCACTAACGCCAGAGCTTTGCAATACCAGAGCCGGGGCTGCTCAGGTTCAGCAGCCAGCATAGGAGACAGCAGAGAGAGGGCAGACTCGCTCCTACCTGCTTGAATTTCATTAAAAACCGTCTGATAGTTTATTTGGCTCAAGGATCTATACGGCTCAACAAATAGAAATAGGCTGACACTCTACGCAAAAATACAAAACCCTGAAGAAAAATGCTGTTGACACAAACAGTCAAACTGGTAACATATAATTCAAGATAGATTTACCTGCTTTGCTATGTCAGTATTTAATCAAAAGAATCAAAAAGTAAAAGGCGATCAGACAAACATAGCGGGTGATCAATACAATAATAGTGACAGGCAGACTGAAGACTCTATAAAAAATCTTGAAGACTTAGCAAAAGTCTTGGAGAAACTTCAAAAGAAAGTTTCTTCTGCGAAAGAAGCGGAGCTACTTTCCGCAGAGAAGGCAACAGATATTAATTACTCTTTACAGAAGGCTATTGATCAATCTAAGAGCAAGTCAACGAAAGGGGGTGAATTGCTAGAGAACTTAAACAAAGCAAAGTCTTTAGTCTCTGGAATAGCCTCTGTGGGAGGGATTGCAGTAGCTATCGAAAAGATAGTAAATGCAGCTAAATCTATCCTCTAGAAATATAGTTTTCCGGTTATAGAATGCCCGACTTTAATCAAGAGGGTCAGCATGTGGATGGCCCTCAAACTAATATTGGGGGTGATCAATATACTACTTACACTAACGTATATGCTTCTAACCTTCCACAACCAGTCCAATTAAAAGATAGTCGTCGAGCGCTCCACTACTGTCTGGTATTTCTATCTCTTTTATCTAATCTAATTGTCTGGACTTTCCTTGGATTTTTTGCATCATCTGAGTTTCCTATCATCTATATTTGGGAAATTCTAATTGCTTGTTTCAAGGGGCCAGAAGCTTTGGGGCGAAAGCTTAGTGAGAATCAGCAGTTCATACAGAATCTACGAAATGAGGATCTAAGAGCTAAGGAAGAAACAAGTAGCTATCAAGAGGAAGATGATGAATACTGTCGACTTAATAACTTGAGCCGACTTGTAGAAATTCAGCAACGTACTATCAAACTCTTATACAAAGAAGCAGAAGAAGCAGAAGAGAGAAAGGCAAGAACTCAAAGAGTGATTGATAGTCTTGAGAAAAAGAAAAAAATGCTTGAGGTCGATCTAATTCCTCTTAAGCGCGAGCATAGCCCTACTCTTTATAAGTTAGAAAAAATAGTAGAGGTTATTGTTAATGAGAAAGACGTTTCTTCGGAAAAAGATCACGAGTTAAATGAATTAGCTCTAGCAGATTTATCGCAAAGATATAAAATCTTCTCTAATCCTCCATCTTCTACAGAAGCGAACATGCTTGTTAATGATTTCCGTAACATATTAAAAAGCAACGCTTATGGAATTCAAGTTCATCGCCTTGGCACACTACGAAACGCTTTAGCATTGATGAGGTGGATATCTCAAGCAACTGAGCAGGAATTACCTAACAACTTAGAGAAGAGAGAAGACAAGATACGTATAAATCAATCGTTGTCTGAATGGATAGCAGAATCCAATTTTAAAAAAGAAGAGATAACAGACATTTATCGCAGAAATAGAGAGCACGCTAGACAAGAACAAATAAAGCGCAAGAAAGATGAGGAAATGAGACAGGAGAAACAAAGAAAAGAGGCATTAGAGAAAGTTAGGCAGGTATGGGAGAAGAAAGAGGAAGAAAAGAAAATTGCTTGGTTGGAATCGGTTATCTATAGAGCAGAGAAGCTTCTAGCTGTCACCAAACCACAGGGAACAACTTATAAAGCTTTTCGTACAGGTATACGGAATGAATGGATACAAAGCATATTTGTCATAGGTCTAGACCCAATACGTAGGAATAAACAAACAGAATTGCGACTAAATGTAAGCTGGCAGAGCAGAAGAGAAGCTATCAGTACTTCAGAGTCTCAACAGATAGAAGTTGAACTTCAACAAATCTCTGAATTCGAAGCCGAGATCATACAGAATGCATGGATTCCAGAATGGAGATGTACTTATGTTAGCGGTGTAGATGAAGAGGAATGTGATCGTATTTTAGGATTCAGCAATGCCTCAACCATACCTTGGGAACCTAATAAACGAAAATCGCTCAAAACACTTTCATCTAGGCATGGGTGCAAGATACAAGTAACTTATTTACAAGATTATTGAGCAAATATTAAAACTGCTCCACCCCTTCCATCCGCTCCACTAGCTTTGACGACTTCCCAGCCATCGCCGCCTCCCCACAAGTCCTCGGCGTCGGGAAAATCTTCGTCGGATTCGCCAAACCTCGCGGATTCAACGCCTTATTCACCCCCTTCATCGTCTCCAAATCCGCAGCCGAAAACATACTCGGCATATAGCAGCGCTTATCCGCCCCAATGCCATGCTCACCGGAGATACTCCCCCCCGCCTTCACACAAAGCTTGAGAATATCGCCGCCCAGCTCCTCCACTCGCTCCAAGGCACCCGGCACAGAATTATCGTACAAAATCAGCGGATGTAAATTGCCATCCCCTGCATGGAACACATTGGCCACGTTATAGCCATGTTGATCCCCCAACTCCCCAATCTCCTTCAACACCCAAGGCAACTGAGACCGAGGAATCACCCCATCCTGCACGTAATAATCCGGGCTCAACTTCCCCATCGCCGCAAATGCCGCCTTCCGCCCCTTCCATAGCGTCAGCCGCTCCGCCGCATCCGAGGCACTCGTAATGCTCCGCGCCCCCACGCCCCGGCAAATCTCCTCCACCTTGGCGCTATTCAACTCCACCTCCACCTCGCGCCCATCTAGCTCCACCAGCAAAATCGCCTCCGCATCGCGGGGATAGCAATTCGTCTTCACCACATCCTCCACCGCATTGATGCTGAAGTTATCCATCATCTCAATGCCCGCCGGAATAATCCCCGCCCCGACGATTCCGGCCACGGCCTCACCTGCCGCTTCAATGCTGGTGAAATCCGCCAGCAGAACCCGAATGCAATCCGGTGCCTTCAAAATTCGCAGCGTAATTTCCGTCGCAATGCCCAAAGTGCCTTCGGAGCCCACAAAAATGCCCGTTAGGTCATAGCCCGGCATTTCCTGCACCTTGCCGCCGATATCGGCAATATCACCATTGGGCAGCACCACCTTCAGGCCCAAAACGTGATTTGTCGTCACGCCATACTTCATGCAGTGAACCCCGCCAGAGTTCTCCGCCACGTTCCCCCCCACAGAGCAGACAATCTGACTGGAAGGATCCGGCGCATAGTAAAAGCCTGCACCACCCACGGCTTGGGTTACCCAGCTATTGATCACACCGGGCTGGACCACCACGCGCTGGTTGTCCATATCCACTTCAATGATTTCGCGCATCGCCGAGGTAACGATTAGCACAGAGTCTTCAATGGGTAAGGCTCCGCCAGAAAGGCCTGTCCCAGAGCCCCGCGCAATAAAGGGCAAGTTCCACTCGTTGCACAGCCGCACCGCCATAGCGACTTCTTCGGTTGTGCGGGGCATAACAGCCAGGTTGGGGCGTTTTCGGTAGCTGGTCAGGCCGTCACATTCGTAAACCAATAACTCCTCACGGCGGCGGATGACGCGATCGCTCCCCAGATCAGCCTCGAAGGCATCTGCGATCGCCCCCCAGTCCAAAAAACTCGTCGTAGATTGCCTCACTACAGCCGCCATATCTCTGCCCAAATATCCGTTATCAAAGGTTCTGGCTGTGCTTCTTCAATGACTGCCCCCACTGCTCAGGAGCAGCAACAACTCCACTCTCACCCGTGGAATTGCCCCCATGTCTATCCTAATCCGAACCCAACGAATCCCAAACTAGAGTCGAAACAGCTCTTGCTGGAAGCCGAACAAAAGAGGCCGTCTAAATACAAGACAGCCTCTCAAATCAGCCAATATTCAACTGATTCCGACCTGACCAGCCACAATTGCAAATTGTGAAGGCCTTCCTCAATCCGCCATCGGCATTACCAGAGTGCGCGACGGGGGGAGTCATCCAGAGCCTGGGACTGCAACAGCTCATCTGCCTCGTCAGACTCCCCAGCCGGAGCTGGAGTGGTCTTAAATGCTTCTAGCTGACGGGCTCTAAAGGCAGCAGCAGCATCACTCAGGTTCTCATCCTGCTTCTTCAGGAAATCAGCTCGGCTCTGGCTCGGGCCAACCTGACTCCGCTGGATAATATCTAGCAAGCTAGATGCTGCACCATTATCTCCCCCCACAGAGGCAGTCTCATCTCCCCAGATCGTCTCATCTGCGGTGGGCTCTGCTTGGGCAGTTGCAACGGTGGGCATCAGTAGCACCGCGCCTACACCCAAACCCAAGGCAAGGCGAGAAACCCAAGCAGTGCAACGATTTTGCTTATTTTTCATAGTTCATGTCAGGATTAGGCAATCGACGGAATGCAAATTTATAGCAGCCTGAGCGAAGCGGATTACCTATTTATATTACAGGCTTTTACTTTGAAGCGAGGTGATCCGAAGTCAGGCGCTACGGTCGAAACAATGTGAGTTCCCACGCTATTATGTCGCGTAATTTCTAGCGCAATGGTTCTAGCCACAACTATTTCTGATTGGGGCGAATCTTTTGATAGCAACGCATCAAGACAGACAAATCTCCATCCAGCCAGGCTAAATCAGCCCACTGAACCCAATAGACTTCTCTGTCCGAACCAATTGTCGAATTCTTGATAAGGGTCGCTGCCATGACTGAACTCCCTAACTCCAACCTCAATCCGCTCTCACTAGACGATTCGGAAGGCTTCCTGGATCCATCTCGCAAAATCCCGTCGATCTCCCAATCTACTAGCGCTGAGTCGAATATGCCGAGCAACAGTGAGGGAGCCCTTCCCCAGTTAGGAAACGAAGCTTCGGTGGGGACAACGGCTGTGGCAGAACCACCCCAACCCGCTCCCCCACTGTCGAAGAAAGAGCAGAAGGCAAAAGCCAAGGTGGATAAGCTGCGGGCCAAAGAACAGGCTAAAGCAGATAAGATTCAGGCCAAGGCAGACAAGATTCAGGCCAAGGAAGACGCGATCGCCCGAAAGGCCGCCGAGAAAGCCCAACTCAAAGCTGACAAAGCCGCCGCCAAGCAAGCGAAAAAAGAACAGCGCCGCAAATCCTTCCTCTATCGCAGCAGCAGCCTGCTCTTTAAGCTGCTGGGCCTAGGCATTGCCGGGAGCCTCGCAGCCGTGGGCGGCATTACCGTCGCCTCCTTTTTTGCAGCCCCACCCAGCGAAGAAGCCCCGCTGCTAGAACGCGGCCTAGAAGGCACTAGCGATGGTCTCAACGCCACCCAGCGTCTCCCCAAGCAAGTCCTCCAGGGCATTGCCAACCGCATTGACCCCGCCCCCAAGCCCGTGGTCCAAGCCACAGCTCCCATCCTGACGGAGCCCCAACAGCAGCAGCTCATTGCCGAAGCCAATGCCCTGCGCCAGGAAATTGCCCAGCTCAACCAGCGCACCAGCGCCGTTGAGCAACAGTTGGGCTACGACTACTCCGCTGGGGAACTAGAGCAGCGACTAGCGGCGATCGCCCAAACCCTAGCCGACCCCAGTACCGGCCCCAAAACCGCCAAGGTCAGATCGGCCCAACCTGAGCCCCTGGTCATGACCCTACCCACGGACCCCCTCTTTGCAGATGAACAAAGTGCCCTCAAGCCTGGCGCTAGCACGCTGTTAGTCACGCTGCTGGGGGAAATGCGAGCCTACGACCAAGCGATCGTCACCGTCACCGTCCACACCGACAACGTGGGAACCCCAGAAATCCAGCGGGATATTTCCCTGAGACGAGCCCAAGTCGTCTCCAATTACCTCAAAGCCCAAGTGGGAGACAGCAACAGCCGCTTCATCTGGAATCCCGTCGGCGCAGGCAACACCCAGCCCCTCGCCATTGATGACAGCAACGAAAACCGCCAGCGCAACCGGCGCATCGAGATAAGCGTGAAACCCCAATAAGCAAAAAGCAGCCAAAGCTTGGAAAGAGCAGGGCATAGGTGATAGGTAAATAGGTAATGGAGCTGAGTTGGATTCAACCCACAAGCCATTACCTATTTCGCCCCATGCCTATGCCCCTCAACATCGTCTTCTTTGGCACCCCCCAATTCGCTGTTCCCAGCTTGCAGCGCCTCCTCCAGGACGATCGCTTCAACGTCCTCGGCTGCGTCACCCAGCCCGACAAGCGCCGAGGCCGTGGCGGCAAAACCACCCCCTCCCCCGTCAAAGCCATTGCCCTAGACCATGACCTTCCGGTGTGGCAGCCCCCCCGCATCAAAAAAGACGAAGACACCCTCGCCCAACTCACCGCCCTCCAAGCCGATATCTTCGTTGTCGTCGCCTACGGCCAAATCCTCTCCACACAAATCCTCACCATGCCCCGCCTGGGCTGCGTCAACGGCCATGGCTCTCTACTCCCCCAATACCGAGGTGCAGCTCCCATCCAATGGTGCATCTACGATGGCGTTGCCGAAACCGGCGTCACCACCATGCTCATGGACGAAGGCATGGACACCGGAGCCATGCTCCTCAAGGCTCCCCTCCCCGTCGGTCCCACCGACACCGCCCATGACATTGCCATCACCATGGCTGACCTCACCGCTGAGCTCTTAGCCAATACGCTCCCTCAGCTCGACGCTGGCCAAATTCAGCCCCAGCCCCAGGATGACGGCCAGGCGACCTACGCCTCACTGATCAAAAAGCCCGACTATCAACTGCACTGGCAGCGCAGCGCCCTAGAACTCCACAACCAAGTGCGGGGCTTCTATCCCAGCTGCGCCAGCACCTTTCGCGACCAACCGATCAAAATCCAAGCGACCTTAGCACTGGACGCAGAGCTGCCATGGCCCAGTGAACTGGAAGGCGCGATCGCGGCCTGGCAATCCGCCCAAACGGAGCTGCCGCCCACGAGCCAAGCTGGCCAAGTCATTGCCCTACTCAAAAATCACGGCCCCGTCATCCAAACGGGCAACGGCCCCTTGCTCCTGCTCAAAGTTCAACCGGCTGGCAAAAAGCCCCAATCCGGCTGGGATTTTGTGAACGGCCTCAGGGTTAAACAAGGCGAAGTTTTTACGCAGCAGGTGTAACAAATAGCTCTTAATTCACCATCGGACTTACTGAATCAGCCCGGCCCGCCTCCTCGCTTTGCCAAGGATGGGGGGTAGAGCTTGATAAAATAAAAGCTTGCTCAAAAATAATCTGCTCAGAGAACGCACCATGCCCCAGTTAGTTGCCAGGCCCGACATCGCTAGCCTAGAGACAGAGCTAGCCGACAAGAGCCCCCAGGAAGTCATTGAACGTGCCCTGGGCCTGTTCGACAACATCTATATTTCCTTCAGTGGCGCTGAAGATGTAGTGCTGATCGACATGGCAGCTCAAATCAACAAAAACGTCAAAGTCTTCAGCCTCGACACGGGGCGCCTCCATGCCGAGACCTACCAATTCCTAGAGAAAGTCCGCAAGCACTATGGCATTGCCATCGATGTGGTCTACCCCGACGGTGCAGAAGTGGCAGCCCTCGTCAAAGAAAAAGGACTGTTCAGCTTCTACGAAGACGGCCACCAGGAATGCTGCCGCGCCCGCAAAGTGCGCCCCCTGCGCCGCAAGCTCGGCACCATGGATGCCTGGGTCACGGGCCAGCGCAAGGACCAAAGCCCTTCCACCCGCTCCGAAGTCCCCAAGGTGCAGCAAGATACTTTTTTTGGTAGCGACGACCATCCTCTGACGAAATTCAACCCCTTGGCTGAATGGTCTTCCGCAGAAGTTTGGGCCTACATCCGTGCCATGGAAGTCCCCTTTAACCCTCTCCACGAGCGCGGTTTCATCAGCATTGGCTGTGAGCCCTGCACCCGTCCTGTCATGCCCAACCAGCATGAGCGCGAAGGCCGTTGGTGGTGGGAAGAAGCAACGATGAAAGAATGCGGTCTCCACGCTCCCAAAAGCTAAGCAAAAATCAACGAACGTCCCAGAGAGAATTTCAAGACTCTCTGGGGTTGAGACTATAGAGACCCATGAGAAAGCCCCTGACCAGTTTTGGCCAGGGGCTTTCCATTTAGCTAAATTCAGCCGTGAATAACGGCTCGCCCTAGCGCTGGCCCATGCCATCACGCTTTTGCCGACGCTTATCGCGCCAATCAGCAGCGGTTAAGTAGGCAATGCCACCTGTAACGATAAGCATTAACCCTAGGGCTACAGTTGCCAAAATAGTTGAAGCAGAAGCTTCCATAGCTCATCTCCTTCTAAGTGCTCGAATGAGCCCTGATTAGACAAAAATTAGGTAGGAATTCTAGAAGCCGATGCTGCCGTCGCCATTGCGACCCCAAACCACCATTGCAAGGGAGAAGGTGAACATAGCCAACAGAGCGGCCCAGCCAAAAGCGAGCATAGGAGTAACTCCTGCGATTAATTACACCCCTGATTCTATCTGAGAGTCGTCGGCGATCGCAGCATTTGTTAACAGAACGCCTAGATTCTTCGCAAGTCCTCTCCTAAAATCAACTATCTCCCAAGCAAATCACGGCAAAATCGTAGTCCCAAGAGACTTTTCCCCTTGCGCTCAGGTCGCTCCCACTGAGAACATAAATATCTGTGAGCAAAGCTTTACAAAACGGACAAAACCCTATGGCAACGATTCGCAGTGGGTTCTTATCGCCAACCCTAGCCCCAGAGAAAACGGGGCAAACAGTTCGCAAGCCCTACCCCAACTACAAAGTCATCGTTCTCAACGATGATGAAAACACCTTTGAGCACGTCATCTCTTGCTTGATGAAATACATCCCTGGCATGAACGGTGACCTAGCTCGGGATCTCACCAACCAAATTCACAACGAAGGACAAGCCATTGTCTGGTCGGGTCCCCAGGAACAAGCGGAGCTCTATCACCAGCAGCTTCTGCGGGCAGGTCTAACCATGGCACCTCTAGAGCCTTAAGCTGCAACCCCAAATGTCATCATCCAAGCGCACCAGTCGCTCCAAAGGAAAAGCCCCTAATTTGTCCAAGGCGGGTAATGGAGCCTTAGCTTCATCGGTTTCTGGCAAACGCACCGCTGCCCAAGGTAAGGGGCGGTTAGTGCGCAACCATTCCACCAATCTGCCTGGCCTGATCGCCATTCTGGAACGACTCTGCCATCAGCCCGGAGTCGCCACGCTCACGCCAGCTGTTATTGGCCGCGCCCGTAGCCATGCCCCCCAGTTTCGCCTCAAAGTTTCAGTGCCCATCCAGGGAGGCTTTAAGCTCATTGCCCGTCAAGGGAAAAGTTTTCAAGAGGTCTTTGTCACGACTCATCTAGAAAAGTCAGCCTTAGAAGCCGCCATTCAGGAAAGCCTTTCCTAGGTCGCGACCCCTCTCCCCCAGCCCCCACGACAAAGTTCGGCACAGCAAACCTTTCATCCCTCCACCGGTCCACCATGGCAGCAACCAAAACCTGTAAGCAGTGCAATGCCGAAGTTGGCCGTCGCGACAACGTCTGTCCCAGTTGTGGAGCCATCCTCCGCGAAACCCTTCCCCCCCAAACCAGCGGCCAGCTGGATGTCTTTGCCCTACCTGCAGGTGTGGTAGCGGGTCTCTTCGGAGCCGTCATTCTCTCTGGCTTACCCGGCGATGGGGGGGCACCGATTTTACGCGTGGGTCTCGGCGTTTTGGGATTATTACTCCCTCCAGCGATCGCCTTAGCCTGGGCAAACCGGATGCGCCCCAAGCCCTAGAAAAGTTGCGCTATCAACGAGGCAAGACTGTCCCTTACCCCTTCCATTTTTGCCCCCTCAATCTCCCTCAAAATGTCAGAGATTCAGCAACATTCAGCAACCATGTAAACCGATGTCTCATCCCCTATGGTTGCGTAGACTTTTGCCACAACTGAATGACATAGCTTAACGCAGCTTGAAGAAGCGAGAAAGGCCTCTAGTCATAGCTTTCCAGGCTTTCATCATCTTTCCCAAGTAACAATCGAGAGAAAACCAAAAATCCGAGGGAAATCCCTCTTTAAAACCGCTTGAACTCAGGTTCACCACCCCTTATGGTGAGAGCTGAAAACGGCTGAACCTCTGAGCAACTTAGCCGAGGAGGAGCATCCTCATCAGAACGGAAAACGGAGCGAGTTTTTAGATAATGCTCAAGACAATTTCAACTCTCATTGCCAAAGCATCCCCTGCAGCCCCTGTGCATGCGCACTGCGATGGTCCTTGTGGCGTATACGACCCTGCTTCTGCCAGAGTTACTGCAGAAGCCGTAGTTTCCATGACCAAGAAAATCTTGGCTCTAGAGGCTCCCGCAGCTGGTGATGCCGCCGCTGCGATCGCTTACAACAACACCTTGTCTCGCTACATTGCAGTCAAGGAAGAGCAGGCCCAGAAAACCAAGGAGGACCTACTTATCCTCTGGACTGACTACTTCAAGCCCGTTCACCTGGAGAAGTATCCCGATCTCCACGACACCTTCTGGAAAGCAGCTAAACTCTGCTCCGCCTGTAAGGTCGAAGTCAGCCAACAGCATGCTGATGAACTCATGGCTGCGGTGGAAAAAATCCATGGCATGTTCTGGGCTAGCAAAGGCCGCGACGTTGCTTTCGTCAAAGCTAGCTAGTCACGATTAACGAGCCCTTTAGGCAGTAATGCTAAGTCGAGGCTGATATCTTTCCGCCTCGGTTTAGCCCCAAAGCCTTCAATTCGGACACAATTCCCCCGTTGTCTCCGAGACTGTGATTTAGTTAAAAGCCACACTGGTCTCACCAGTGCGGATAAGTTGGTTAGGCCCCATGGCTGACGAACAATATCAGGATTACCCAACTGGTGTGGACAATGTTCACACCAGTTTTTCTATGGAGAGTGAATCTTCAAAAGATTGGCCAGCCTTGCCAGAGCTAAGCTGGCGGGAGTTTTTTCGATGGGTCATTGGACAGCGATCGCGCCACCGCATTGAAGGTCGCTCCATGCTGCCCCTGCTCCAGCCTGGAAATGAAGTGCTATACAGCCCTAACGCTTACCAGCGAGCCATACCTCAGGTTGGGGACATTGTGATTGCCCAACATCCTCAACAGCCAGACCTACTAATGATTAAACGGATTGGGGGAATTGATGGCGATCGCTACTACCTTTTGGGCGACAATCGCTCTGAAAGTACGGATAGTCGGCAATTGGGCTGGCTTCAAAGGTCATGCTTATTAGGCAAAGTTAAATGTGCCTTCACACAGCTCAAATAGTCGGGCGAATTTGGCACACAAAGTAATCGTCGCGGATCTCAAACCGATTCAACAAAGTTAGAACATCAGTCCTAGCAGCACCGGAAAGGATCTTGAGCGGGCGAAAGCCAGAGGCGTTGATGCAGACGATCCAAAACTTGAGAGAATCGTAAGTCTACCGCAGCAGAAAGGCTTACTTGTGTCACCAACGCCTCTGATTTAATCTGAGCCTCTAAAAGAGAAAGTCGGCCCCAGTAATATTGGTAGAAACGACATTTTTCAATCGAATACTGTGGCTACTATTCAGGCTCAGCAAGGTATCAGCCCCTTGCTGAGTGATCGAAAAGTCGCCAAAGACTAAACCTGAACCAGTCAAGTCAATCTTGTCCACAGCATCGGCAAAGTCCGTGACAATGTCATTACCAAAGGCACTTTCGCTGTAGCGGAAGCGGTCTGCTCCGCTGCCACCAGTCATGGTGTCATCGCCTTGCCGTCCTAAGAGCACATCGTTACCACCTTTACCATCAAGGGTGTCATTACCTTGATTCCCCGTGAGGGTATTGGAGCCTTCTTTCCCAATTAAGGTGTCGTCAAACTGAGAGCCGTAGAGCAGTTCAATCGAAATCAAAATATCGCCCTCGGCTTCCCCCCCCATTGCAGCCCCTGTAGAAAGGTTGATGTAGACACCAGTGCTGGAGCGGTGATAGTAGGCCCAGTCTAGTTTGGCCCCGCCATCAAGAAGGTCACCGCCTTCGCCCCCATTGAGGATGTCGTTGCCATCGAGGCCAAAGAGTTGGTCATTGCCGCGAAGGCCATCGAGACGGTTGTTTTGGTTATCTCCTGTTAAGTAATCTACAAAGTGCCGAGAGCCATAGATATTTTCAATGGAGATAAAGGTATCGCCATTGGCATGAAAACCTGATGCCTCGCCAGTGAGGAGGTTGACCGTAACGCCGCCGTTGGAAGATTCATAGCGAACAGTGTCGTTACCGGCACCTCCATTGAAGAGGTCACCCCCTCCGTCGCCTCTGAGAAAGTCGTTACCCTCGCCGCCATAGAGCTCATCATTGCCATTAAGACCAAAGAGCAGGTCATTACCGGCGAGTCCATCAATACGATCCTCGTTGTCCGTTCCAGTGAGGCGATCGCTGCCAGCATCCCCTCGAAAGACATTCCCAGGCTGAGTAGATTCCTCAACTAAAACCTCAAAGCTGGAAGAGATTGATGCTCCAGCTTCATCCGTTGCTGTCACAGTAACGCTCGACGTTCCAAATTCTTCAAGGTTGTAATTTAGGACTAGGTCTCCTTCACTTGTAATGACAACATCGCTAAACAGGCTCAAATTTGTATTTGCTGTAATGCTGTACTGCAAATTTTCATCAGAAGTCTCGGCATCATCAAAAGCCTCATGCAGATTAATGATGCTCTCACTCGTTCCTTCCAGAACGGCCACATCTAACAGGCCACTCGTGGTCGGCAATTGATTAGGAGGAATGGGCTGTTCAAATAATTTTATATTACGAAATTGAACTGCAGCATTTGCATTGCTAACGTCATGGTCATTACCGAAGGTCAAATATTTAAACTGCCCAGTAAAAAACTGTCCCACAGGTATTTCATACTGAGTGAATAAGCCGACTTGCTCTACAACATAGTCATCTAAGTCTCGTGGACTCCAATTATGAGTGCCAGCAATCTGAAAGAAATAAGGGATGTCTGAATTATTCAGAGTGTTGTTGTTATCGAAGCCAATACCTTGGATTTCCCCGGGCATTTCACTCAGTGCTTCGAAGCGAATCCTTGTATGGGTCGTAACGTCATAATTGAGAGAAATTTTTCGCCATCCGTTTCCAATAATCTGAAGACCTTTATCTAAGAAAATATTGGTGTGAGACGCCTCACTATTTTGGCTAGCTCCGCCATAGTGAGAGATTGCAAGATCCTGGCTCCCTAAATCATCCACCATAATTTTCAGATGGGGCTTATAGGTCAACTCTGGTAAATTAGCGAGTTGCTCATCTGACAAAGGTTCACCACCTTCTATGGTGTAAAGGCGAGCGACAGCTCCTGTGAAAGCGGCATTATAATCCAGGGCAACTTCATTAGTAATAAAGTCTGTTCGTACATCTTGGTAATCATCATCATCTGCACTTCGAGGGCCACCCACTAATGCCCCATAAATCACATTTTTATTCGGGGTATTGCGGTGAAATTCAGGCCCAAACCCTTCAACCCCTGAAGCTCCCTGATGGTGAGGTTGCAAAGGGCTATCATCACCAAAACCCACCACGTAGCTAAAATCGTTAGGGTTATCTCCTAACATATAGTCGATTTGAGCTTGGGCAAATTGACTATAGTCTCCGTTGGGATCATTAACGGTATCGGCATAGATACCCGCCAAAAATGCAGTGTTAGCACTGGCTCGCAAAGACCCCCAGTTCGTCAACCAAGCTAGCCCCCCTGGACTGTAAGCCACTCCATTGGTTGGGCGATTCTCATTACCTGGTGGTAGCCAGCGGTTAAGCCAACTTTCTACATCGTCACGATAGGTCTGACTTTGGGTGATTTGAGCGAGCAAAACACCGGCACCTTGGGATTTGTCATCCCAAGTTTGAGTCCAAGGGGCATTGAAATAGGTCTGCTGATACTGCTGCTCAGCCACAGCCAGATATGAGCTATCAGCTCCCCCCTCTGCCACTTTGGCCTTATGTAACCAGGTCGCCCCCCACAGGAGCTCGTCAGGATACCCACTCCAAGAATGGTAGTAAGCGTAATAATTCAGTTCACCTGTTTCATCATCAACATTAGAATTGATAGAAGGTGTTAGCTGGTGAAGAACGTCTGAATACTCACCTCGCAGCAGACCGTTGCTAGCATCGAGATCGGCATCATCAGCAAAGGCATAGAGCTGAACAGCATTTTCGAGTAGTTCATCGGCATAGGATTCATCGTGGGGGCGGAACACGATCGAAGCGGCAGCAAGGGCAGCAGCAGCCTCTGCTGCAACGTCAGAGCCTGGCGTTTGCCGATCTAATTTGAAAGCAGGACGGGCTGGACTTCCTGGATCTTCTAATGTTTCTGGCAAGGCCCAAACGGAATGGTCAGCATCTCCATCCCCTACCTGCATCCAAAATGCAGTGGTCCCTTGGCTATCGGTTTCATGGGCTTTGAGCAGCCAGTCCGTCCCCCATTTCAGCGCGTCTAAGGCTTCGTCATATTGGTTGCTTTGGACATACCCATCTTTGTACTCAATCAGTCCCCAAGCCAACATCGTCATGGCTCCCGCCATGGGAAACACAAATTTGACGTGGTCGCCCGCATCGTAATAGCCGCCACTGAGATCCCGACCGTTCAAAGCACCATCGTTGACAGCCGAGTCTCCTCGCCAAGTAATGCGACTGTCTGGCGGCAGTTCTCCAGAGCGCTGTGCTTCATAGAAGAGAAAGGACTTTTGCAGGACTTTGCCGTAGTTAAAGTTGGCCGACATTTATAAATTTCCTGGTTTAGAGAAGGCAGCAGATGAACTAGGCGACCCAGAAAAGTTGCATAAGAAACTGTTCCTCAAAGTCTGGACAATGAGGCGAATACAAAGAGATCAAAGGTTTTAAGACACAATCGTTCAGCCAAAAACATGGCGCAAGAATCTGGACTCAAGCCAAATGGCAAGAGACAAAAACGTGACGCGGTCAGCCTAAGGCTGTGGCGAATGTGGCGATGGTTGAAGGAAAAGCAAGCCCCAATAGGGGGAAGCGATCGCCTTACCTTCGAGCAACAGAAATGTTATGCAAGAAAGAATGGAGTCGTTCTGGCCTGGATAGAACTCCCTGGCCAAAGCCATGGGTAGAAGCTTTTTATACCTGACTACCTAAGAATACCCTAGCTGTATCAAAATGATTTTTTCTAACCAAAGCTAAATTCAGATTTTATCTTCGAAAATCCACTAAGCCATTTGACTGAAATCCAGCAATAAAGCGTTTCAGCAGAGTTATTCCAGTATCAAAATGCAGATTTGAGTAGCCCTAAGGCGGAAGTGAATATACTGAATCTTCATAAACCAAAGAAGAATTTATTACTCTCTTCGAATGCAAGTGATTCTTCCATCAGCCAGGGAGAATCCCAGCAGCAAGCGATGCCTGTCTACAGCGAAGGGGCAGTGGTTAACCACTGCCCCTTCGCTGTAATCTAGATATTTATGGCTTAGTGCCGTGAGCCCGAGACGCCAGACCTTACAGGAACCAGCCGTAACTATGTAAGCCTTTACCTAAGAGGTTCACACCCAGGTAGCAAATCCAAACGACGCCTAGACCCAAGGAAGCCAAAATGGCAGGCTTGCGGCCTTGCCAGCCCTTGGTAATGCGGGAGTGGAGATAGGCTGCAAATACCAGCCAGGTAATCAATGCCCAGGTCTCTTTCGGGTCCCAGCTCCAGTAGGAGCCCCAGGCTTCGTTGGCCCAAACAGCACCGGAGATAATGCCGATGGTGAGTAGGGGGAAGCCCAGGCCAATGATGCGATAACTGATGTTGTCGAGGGTGTCCACGAGGCTGAGGCGCTGCATGGAGAGGGCGGGTTGAACCGCCGTTGCAGCCATAACAGCTACGCCGCCACCGCCGCTGGGTTCGGGGCTGACCTGGGCAGAAGGCTTGGTGCCGCCTTTGCGGAAGGCACCATTACCGATGGAGCTGCCTTTGAGTTCGACCTCTTGGCCACGGGTGAGGATGAGGAAGGCGATCGCGATCAAGGAGCCCACCATCAAGGTCGCATAGCTGAGCATCATCACGCTCACATGCATCATCAGCCAGTTGGACTTGAGCGCTGGCACCAAGGGCTCCGAATGCTGCATGTTGTCGGGCAGGGTCAGGGCTGCGAAAGCCGTGATGCCCATGGCGGCGGGTGCGGTGAAGACGCCCACGAGGGTACTCTGGCTCATGCGCTCGGCAATGAGGTGCATGGCCGTAATGCCCCAGCAGAGGAAAAACAGCGACTCGTAGAGGTTGCTGATGGGGAAGTAGCCGGCCTCAATCCAGCGGGAGGCGAGCAAGGCTGCCATGGTGAGATTGGCGATCGCCATCCCCGTCGTGCCCACCTTGGGAAGCCAGGTGATCTGGGGGAAGGCTGCCCCGACCCAGTAGACCAACATAGTGACAAACAGAATGGCAAAGGCGAGGTTATCTAAACTGCCTTGAAGCGCAACTAAATCCATAGCGCTGATTTTATTAAAAAAGTATTCACGGTCACGCTTTCTATCCTACAGCGGCGCCCCAAATGATGCTGAGACAGGGAGTCAAACCAAGACCGTCGATGCTTATTCGGGCTGGGCTGGCCTAGAACTCAAAGCGCTTACCATCCATGAGTAGAGCCACAGCCACAGCTCCCCCAAAGCGATCCACCTTGACTTCCATCTTCACCGCCTGGGGATCTTCGCGGCGGAGGTCGGCGATGGTGGCATTCAGCTCGTCGCGCAGTTCTTCGGGCATGTAGTAGCGTTCAAGGTTGTAGCGAATGAAACCGCCTTCGGCATAGCCCTTGATAAACAGTTCATTGTCAGCAACATCGGGGCGGGTTTGGCTGACGCGGACGGGCTGCCAATCCTTTGGAGCTTCACTGGCTCCGGCCTCTGCCAAAGTCACCTCGGCAAAGACTAAATAAAAGGGGCGGCGATCGCGGTAGTAGTTTTCCAAAAATTCTCCACCGCTGAGCTTGGCGACTTCGTCTTGCTCGGAGATGGTTTCATAGCTCAGGATTTGGTAATAGCCCTGGAGCCAGTTGTAGGGATCCACCGGCACGGTTTTAAGGATTATGGTGTCTCCGGCGATCGCCGTATAGGCATTGCGCAGGGGGATGGGCAAAATCAGCGCTAACTGCAAGGCCATGGGCACCCAAAATCGCCAGCCCGATAAACGCTTTTTGGACCGCTTGCTGGGCTGCTTGCTGGGCTGCTTGTCAGTCAATTCAGGAGTGGCGGGTTGGGATGGGCCGGTCTTGTCAGCAGAAGTCATCGTTCAAATTCCATTCAAAGAGCAATATTGAGTCCGTGGAGAGCAGCAACCCGTTCAACTCGCCCCCTTGACTCTCAATTGGGACTTTTTCTCAAACCAAATGCCAGCGATCAAAACCGCAATGCCGCAGAGCGTGAACACCAAGGCCTTGACCGTCAGTCCGGTGTTGTATTCGAAGGTGCGGGTGATGATGTCGAGCACCAGCAGAACCATGCCGAGCCAGAAGCAACTGCGCAGTCCTAGGGCCAGGCCATCTCGAATCAAACCGATCGCCATCAGGGCCAGCAAGATATTGACGATAAAGGGAGCCACCACGGGCAACGAACCCACCACGCCCACCCAAAACAGCAGACCGATGGGCACCGCAATCAGCAGAGCCACCATGGCACTGTTGAGCGATCGCAGTTGAAACTGCTTCAACCCCGGCCATTGGCGCAAGAGTCCAACCCAACCCAGGCTCGCCAAAACAATCAAAAACAAGTCATCCAGCAACCAGAGCCAGCTGGGCTCGCTGCCGTAGCCCCAGCTCTCGGCCAAGTCATTGCCTTCCCAAAGGAAATGGAACGACAGGCTATAGAGGCTAACAGTTAAAGCAAACAAAGAGAGGCTACGGGCAATGCTTCTAAATCCGGCCTGAAGTTTGCCTCGTCTAGCCTGGGGCGAATCAGGGGGGAGCTGAGCCAGGGCAGAGTCTGTCTTGGCCGGGGATAGGGGCTTGAGGGAAAATCGCCAGGCTTGGGCATCGTAGGCCCAGAGCAATGCGGCGGGGAGGAAGAGCCCAATGGACAGGCCTAGCCAAGGGGGGAGCTGGGAGCCTCGGGGGAGGACATTGGTAAAGATGGCCAGGGCCAGGGCGATCGCCGACAAAGCAAACAGCCACTGGGATCGGCACCAATGGGCCAGGGGCAAAAACCAGCAGACTAGGACCAAAGGCATAAACACCATGGCGGCTTCGCCTATGCCCAGGACACCACCCACATCGGCTAAGCCGTAGCTATCAAAGGTAAAGAAGCTGGCCATCAACAAGATCAGTGAAGCGACGGCTAACGAGCCCAGCCGCAGTCCCGCCGCCATGACCAAGACACCCAGGCCCCAGACCAAATACAGTCCGTAGATCGGCCCCGTTTGGTGAAAAATCTGGGGCAGCAGGCCAATATTGGCCCCCAGGAGCAAAACGCCCAGGAGCAGAAGGGCATGGCCCCAGCGCTGTTTAGAAACAGAAGCCTCGTTGTTCCAGAGGCTAAAGCCCGCGACATTGACCCCAATTAAACTGCTGAGTAGCAACGCCACTTTGACGAGGGGTGACATGCCCTGCCAATTTGCCGCGACAAAGGTGATGGCTCCGAGGCCCAGCAGGATTCCACCCAGGCCCAAGAGAATATTGAGAAACTGGCTACTGGCTTCTTTATCGAGCTGGTCAAAGCCGTAGCGCTGGGAGAACTGCGCCTCCAGCTCCGGCGTAATTAATCCTTCCTTGCGCCAAAGCTTCGATTCCTCCCTTAGCTCTTGGCGAAATTTATCTGAAGCCATAGCCCATCCCTGCGAAAAATGATGATTGGGCAAGATTGCTAGGGGGCGATCGCTGAAACCTCAGCAAATCGACTCTGCGCTAGCCCTATTGCACACTGGCAGCTTGTTGCGCCTGAAAGATTGAATCATGACAATCTGCAAAATCAGGCGGCTGACCCTGAACTGAAATGATTTGGAATAGCAACGGCTTCACTTGTTGAGGAGGGTTGCGATTCACATCGCCCTCTGTCATTAAAAGCTTGGACCAATCATGCTTATCTAAGCAGTGGGACCGTCGCTATGAAATGCAATATAAACCCACCATGGCATAAGCGCTTTAGAGATGGATCGTTTCCATAGACAGTTTCAAGATCGCCAGAATGGAGGCTCTAAAATTAACTTCTTTAAACTCTAAATACCGCTTAATTCCCGCTGTCCAAACCGCTTTTGAGCTTCATCCCATGGCCCTTCACCCTCGCCGCGCCTTCGTCGCCCTCGCCACCGCTAATTTTGAGCAAACCGTTGCCTTCTATCAAACGCTGCTGGAGCAATCGCCTAAGCCCTTTATGGCAGAGCGCTATGCGGAGTTTCAATTGGGGGAGAGCCTGGGCTTGGCAATCTTTCCGCCCAAGCCGGATCAGCAGGAAGAATTTACTTTGACCAGTGCTGGCCCTTTGAGTTTGTGTTTGGAAGTGGCGGACTTGGAGGGGGCGATCGCCCACCTCGATGCCCAAACCTGTCCCCATAGTGAGGTCTTCACCGCCTCCCATGGCCGGGAAGTCTATGCCTATGATCCCCAGGGCAATCGCCTGATTATTTACCAGCCCAATGCGAAGTGAATGGATATGATGCGGGGCGCGATCGCCCCCTAGCAATCCCTAGTTCGGGGCCAGCGGTAGCTCCTGGGTCGCCAGCAGTTTGCCCTGAACAAAGTCAATATCCGCCACGTAATGCTTCTCATCAGCGCGATAGAAGACCAGGACACGTTGGGCGTTTTGCTGATGGATTTGCTGAACTTGGTCGATGTTTTGAATCAGCTCTTGGTAATTTTTGCCGCTGGGGTCTGAGAGGGCGATCGCCTTCGCATCGTCATAGTTGAGCTGTTGGTCGTCGTTGCTATCGGCTTTAACGAGGCTGTAGAGCAAGCGCTGGACTGTGGAATTGGCGTCTTTTTGGCTTTGGGTCAGCTCCCGTTTCTCCAGGAAAAGAAAGTCTGAGTCGGGGCGCAGCCAATGACTGGTTTTGCCATTGCCGTCAAAGAAGAGGTAGTTGCGGGTGCTGACTTGTTTGTCGTAGCTACTGCTGCTGAGGACGCCTCGGCGGGATTTATATTGGCGGGCCACTTGGTCAGCAATTAAGTAAGGGGTACCGCTGAGGGGGCGAAAGCCTTCTAGTTCTAGCTTGGTTTCACTTTCCTCCTCGGGCTCGATCGCCATGCTATCGCCGCTATAGGTTTGCCGCGAAAACAGGCTATCTGCTGCCAGGATCGCAGCACCGCCGCCGAAGAGGGCGATCGCCATCAAGCTGGCCACAAAAACGGTAACGGTATTGCTGGCTTGAATAAATTGGAAAATCTTGGCGCGGTTCATGGCTGAGGCAAGGGTGCAGGTTGCCATTACCTTCAGGCTGAATGCGTGAAATTCCTGAGGGAAGAAGCAAGAGGCCTCTCCCCCGGCCCCTCTCCTAAAGGAGTGGGGTGACGTAGATTTTGATTTCTGACGAAAGTTTGGAGCCACTTGGCTCGTGGTTTGGTCTCCCTGCTCCTTTAGGAATAGAGACCAAGGAAGTCTATTTTGATTGCTGACAGTAATTTGAAGCGACTCGGCCCGTGGTTCGGTCCCCCTGCTCCTTTAGGAGTAGGGGCTAGGGGAAGAGGCCTCTTGCCTCTTCTCCACCTCACCGCCTAAAGCACCCGAATCACCGCCGCCACATCGCTAATCTGCTCTTTACTCGCAATCAGCTCATCCATAGCCTGGCGGAACTTACCTTCCTGGACATCGTGGGTTACGACGGCAATTTCAGCGCTGCCGTCCTTACGGTGGGTTTGAACAATGGATTCCAAGCTAACGCCGTGGTTGCCGAAGCAAGTGCCCACAAAGCCAATTACGCCGGGCTGGTCATTGGCGATGAGGCGGACGTAGAAGCGGGTGACGGTTTCGCTGATGGGAGCCACTTGGCATTCATGCTGGTGGCTGCAGGCGAGGAGGGGGTCGAGGCTGCGGGAGTCGGGCTGCTGACCGCTGCCGCGCTCGACTTGGAGCAGGGCTGCGATGTTGAGCACATCGGCAACGACGGCACTGGCGGTGGGGCCGGAGCCTGCACCGGGGCCGAAGAACATGACTTTGCCCACGGGGTCGCCTTCCACAAAGATGGCGTTGTTGACGCCGTTGACGCTGGCGAGGGGATGGTCGTTGGGGACGAGGGTGGGGTGGACGCGCATTTCTAGCTTTTCGGTTTCGCCGGGCTGGCTCTCACAGCGCTGGGCCACGGCGAGGAGCTTGATGACGAAGCCGAGGCTGTCGGCGTAGGCGATGTCTGCGGCGGCGACGGTGCGGATGCCTTCGCTGTGGACTTGGGCGCGATCGACGCGGCCGCCGTAGGCCAGGGCGGCGAGGATGGCGATTTTGTCGGCGGCGTCGAGGCCGTCTACGTCGGCGGTGGGGTCGGCTTCGGCGTAGCCCAGGGCCTGGGCGTCGGCGAGGATGTCACCGAAGTCGCCGCCTTCGTTTTTCATCCGGGTGAGGATGTAGTTGGTGGTGCCGTTGATGATGCCGGTGATGCGGTTGATTTTGTTGGAGCAGAGGGACTGCTTCAGGGGTTCGATGACGGGGATGCCGCCACCAACGGCGGCTTCGAGCAGGACATAGACGCCTGCTTTTTCGGCGGCGGTGAAGAGTTCGTCGCTGTAGAGGGCGACGGCGGCTTTGTTGGCGGTGACGACATGCTTGCCATTTTCGATGGCTTTGAGCATGAGGGTTCGGGCGGGTTCGAGGCCGCCGATGACTTCGACGATGATGTCGATGTCGGGGTCGGTGACGATGGCTTCGAGGTCGGTGGTGAAGCAGTTAGCGGGGAGGTCGATGTCGCGAGGTTTGTCGAGGGAGCGGACGCCGATTTTGGCGATCTCCAGTTCTTTGACGAGGGGGTGCCGCCCTGCGGGGTCTAGCAGAATTTTTGCGGTGCCTGAGCCCACTGTGCCTAATCCGAGTAGTCCGACCTTGAACGTCACGCCT
>CALLAT010000100.1 GCA_938002085.1 uncultured Pseudanabaenaceae cyanobacterium | reverse complement strand
AAAATGTGAAACCTCTGCTGATAAACCAGTCTTCTTATGAATGTTCTGATTCCAACCATTAGAGCCTATCGAATAACTTTGAGTCGAGATTGAAATCCAACTATAGCCTAGCTTTCGAACCTGTTCTGATTGATAGGCATCGTTGCATCCCCCCACAATTCCCAGAGCGATCATGAGGACGATCAAAACCAAGGGCCAAGCTATCCAGGTAAGTGAGATATAAGCACTACCGGTAAAAAGCGTCCCTACGGTTAGCAGAGGAATAGCTCCCAAATATAGAAAGAAGAAAATTCCAAGACTGTTCCTGCATGTGTCTAATAATTTATTTCTAGGAACATCCACTTCTATATTGAGCCTACGAGACTTTGCTTTGATATGAATTGGATATTCAGAGCCTAACTCCTCGAAGCTCCAAGCTTGACTCTCTTCCTGTTTAGGGTTCAGTGTAACCACTCGCTCATTAGAGCGCTTTAGTGTTGGACTCGGCTTGGCAACATTCACAGACTGCAAAGCTTGTAATGCACTTTCTGAACTCTCCCATCGATGCTTCACCATAGGCTCCAACATCTGCTCCAGCCAAGTTGCAAAGCCATCTGATAACTTCACCCGACCGCGAAAGGCAATCCGCATCCGCTCCATCGGCAACTCATCTGGATTGCGGTGGGTCAACAAAAACACCAACGTCGCCCCCAGCCCATAGAGGTCCGAAGCTAAAGTTGCTCGCCCTCGTAACTGCTCCGGCGGCATATAACCCATCGTCCCCACAAACGTCCCCTGCTGCTGCAACGCATCGCGACAAACCGACTGCACCGCCCCAAAATCCACCAAATAAATCCGTCCATCGGGCTGACGAATAATATTCTGGGGCTTGATATCTCGGTGAATCATCGGCGGCTCCAATTGATGTAAAGACACCAACGTATTCAAAATTGCAGCAGCAATGCGCTTCACCTCCTTTTCTGTGGCTCGCCAGCCATCAGCCACCCACTGATCCAGCGACTTGCCCGCTGCAAATTCCTGCACCAGATAAAAGCGACAGTCATCCGCCGTCTCCACTTGAAAATGCTGAACATAATCTGGCACACCGGGATGATCAATTTTCCCCAATGCTTCCGCCTCCCGCTCAAAGCGCGTTAGCAAATCCCAGTTGCCCAACTGTTTTAGACTGATCACCTTTAAAGCAACCCAGCGATGAGTCTCTAAATCCTCAGATTGATAGGTGCTCCCAGTGGCCCCTTGGCCTAGCAGCCCATGGATGCGATAGCGATTAACGACGACATCGCCAACTTGATGTAAACCGAAGACTTGCTGCACGATTATCACCATCCTCCATTGTGCGAATACGGCTAACTAGACCGCAAAATGCAGTCCTAACCATCAATCACCGTCGAATCAAATTCTTGATCTGCTAACCACACGCCCGCTTCGTCCAGCTGAGGATCCACATAATCACCAAAGGTTTTAAGCCTCGGTACTTCAGCCTGGGGAATGACCTGACCCTGCAACGCAGCCAAAGCTTGCTCTGCCGTAGTAAAGCGATCCTCCGCCATAGGCTCCAACAAACGATCCAACCAATCCAGCAACTCAGCAGAGCCCGGCGTCGCCTCCCGGAACTGCATTTTCATCTCTTCCTCAGGTAAATCCGCTGGCGACTTGCCTGACAGCAAATAAACCAGCGTGGCTCCCAAGCTATAGAGGTCCGAAGCAAAGCAAGCCTGACCGCTAAACTGCTCCGGCGGCATGTAGCCCAGCGTCCCCACAAAGGTGCCGCGATAGCTCTTGGTATTTCGGTAGACCGTCTGCATCGCATTAAAGTCCACAAGGTAGACCTGGCCGCCAGGCTTAAGAATCAGGTTCTCGGGCTTAATGTCTCGATGGATCACAGGCGGCGTTAGGCCATGCAGATAGTCCAACGTTTGCAGCACTTGAGTCGCGATCCAGCGGGCCTGCTTCTCATTCGCTCGCCAGGGCTTTCTATCACCACCTTCCACTAGGGCCGCTAAGGCTTGACCCTCTGCCAGTTCCTGCACCAAATAAAACCGCTGGTCCTGCTCCAGCTCAATTTGAAAGTGGTTGAGATAGTTCGGAATATTGGGGTGGTCCAGATGCTTCAGCACCTTGGCTTCGCGCTCAAACAGCTCCACCGTTTTCCAATCGGTAGCCTCTAGCAGAGACAAGACTTTGATTGCAACGGGCTGGCCTGTCGCAATTTCTGTTGCAGCGTAGGTTTGGCACATGCTGCCTTGGCCTAGGAGTGAGGCGATCGCATAACGTGCCCCTTCAGCCTTTGCCCCAGGCTCCACCACAGACTCAGGAGCAAGAACTAAATCACCCGCCTGATGAATCTGCATAGCTCTCCTCAAAACATTCAGAAATCTGCCACAGCAAGTCCCTGTAAATATAACTACAAGCCGCAGATGCCCCTTTACGAATGGACTTGAGGAGAATTACACAACTGCAACATTGACCTCTGGATACGCATAAAAAAGAGCCCCCAGCAGATTCTGCTGAGGGCTCTTTTTGCAATCTCTTAAAGCAACAAGGCTATAGAGAAGCCGATACTTGACCTACTAGTCGAGGTCAGGCATTGCCAATACTGGCTCTGTCTCGCGGTCGAGGCCTTTCTCAAAGCCAGCAGCAGCAGCGCGAGCGCGGCCTGCATGCCAGAGGTGACCAACGAGGAAGAAGAAGCCCATGATGAAGTGGAAACCAGCAAGCCATTGGCGCAGGTTCACATAGTTCACAGCGTTGGGCTCAGTGATGACGCCACCAACAGAGTTGATGGAAGCCAAAGGAGCGTGAGTCATGTACTCAGCCGCACGGCGAACCTGCCAGGGCTGAATGTCATTCTGGAGCTTGTCCAGGTCAAGGCCGTTGGGGCCACGCAGGGGCTCAAGCCAAGGACCACGGAAGTCCCAGAAACGCATGGTCTCACCACCGAAGATGATCTCACCTGTAGGAGAGCGCATCAGATACTTACCCAGGCCAGTAGGACCTTGAGCAGAACCAATGTTTGCACCCAGGCGTTGGTCACGCACTAGGAACACAAAGGCCTGAGACTGAGAAGCTTCAGCACCCGTGGGGCCGTAGAACTCAGAAGGGTAAGCAGTGTTGTTGTACCAAACCATCGTGGAAGCGATGAAGCCCATGAAGGACAACGCACCCAAGCTGTAGGAGAGGTAAGCCTCACCATTCCAAACCAAGGCACGACGTGCCCAAGCGAAAGGAGTGGTCAGAATGTGCCAGATACCACCGCCGATGCAGATCAGGCCGAGCCAGATGTGACCGCCGATGATGTCTTCCATGTTGTTGACGCCAATGATCCAGCCCTCGCCACCGAAAGGTGCCTTTACGAGGTAACCGAAAATCACAGCAGGGTTGAGAGTGGGGTTCGTGATAATACGAACGTCACCACCACCAGGAGCCCAAGTGTCATAGACACCGCCGAAGAACATAGCCTTGAAGACCAACAGGAGACAACCGCCACCCAAAAGGATGAGGTGGTAACCAATGATGTTGGTCATCTGGTTCTTGTCTTTCCAATCCTGGCTGAAGAAAGAGGAATACTCTTCCAGAGTCTCAGGGCCACGGAGTGCGTGGTAAATACCACCCAAGCCGAGCACTGCGGAGGAAATAAGGTGCAGAACACCTACGACGAAGAAGGGGAAAACATTAATGACTTCACCACCAGCGCCTACGCCGAAGCCTAGGGTCGCGAGGTGAGGAAGCAGAATGAAGCCTTGCTCATAGAAAGGCTGCTCAGGAATGAAGTGAGAGACCTCAAAGAGGGTCATCGCACCCGTCCAGAACACGATCAAACCAGCGTGGGCCACGTGGGCACCCAGCAGGCGACCGGACAAGTTGATGAGGCGAGCGTTACCGGACCACCAGGCATAGCCTGTGGACTCAATATCGCGACCGCCGCCGACGTTATTAGAGAGCGTTACCACGGGGCAGTACCTCCTCAGGGAAGACAAAGTGCTCATGGGGCTGGTCCTGCGCTGCCATCCAGGAGCGCATGCCTTCGTTCAACAGAACGTTCTTGGTGTAGAACGTCTCAAACTCAGGGTCCTCAGCCGCACGAAGTTCCTGT
>CALLAT010000099.1 GCA_938002085.1 uncultured Pseudanabaenaceae cyanobacterium | reverse complement strand
GCAACCCAGGAAATTGTCACGGCTTAGGAGCAAACAAAGCAAACGAACGGTGTTGGCGTTAGTGAAATATCTAGATTCAGCATGGTTTGGGAGCAAGAGGTACTGAAAATGCTCTATTGCATTTCCCTATTAGGGCAAACTCAACATATATTCCATCTCTTGAGGAGCTAATGTTCGATGGCAACTGATGTATTTGATGCTATTGAAGCCGGGAATATTTCTGCCGTTAAAGCATTTCTGAATGATATTGAAGATATTAATGAAATTTCTGATGATTGGAATTCCTCATTTCTAGAGGCAGCTTGCGAATATGGGCAGTTGGAAATTGCCAAAATTCTGCTGGAGCAGGGCGCTGATCCTGACGATGGTTTAGTCTCGACGCCCCTAGCCATTGCCGCAGGCAATCAGCAATCTGAGCTTGTGCAACTCCTAATCGAGTCAGGTGCCAATGTGAATGAGGTCATTGAGGATGGCATCACGCCTTTGATATGTGCCGTTGCGGCTCATGACCTGAAATGCGTAAAGATTTTGCTCGATGCAGGGGCAGATATCAATGCTGAAGACGATCTGGGCAATCGGGCTTATGAGAGGGCTCGGACGGTTGAGATGCGGGCCTACCTGAGAAGCCAGGGAGCAAGCACCGAGGAGTAAATGTTTGCTGCTGACTAGACCAACAGTTCACCCACTGTGAATGAGAGTTGAGGAATGGCTTTGGATGCGATTGCCTCTCCCCGTCGCAAAATCTCAATCTGCCCATAGCCATTCGACGAGGGCTGACGACAAACCTCAATCACACCAACTTGCAAATTAATCAGCCAATACTCCTGAATTCCGCTATTCGCATAAAGCGGTCCCTTCACATCTCGGTCAAACTCCACCGTGCTATCAGAAACTTCAATCAGCAGCAGTACATCAGAAGGTTGAGGATGCCTCAGCTCATAGCGTTCCTCAGCTCCTTTGAGCAGGGCCAAATCAGGTTCAGGCTCAGATTTTGGTCCGAGTTCAACCAGGTTCTGAACGCTAATCAACACCTCTTCGTCAATTCCCTGGATAATCAGCCGCTTGGAAAAGAGGCGATTGAGACGGTTGACCTGGCTGGAATGCTTACTGCCGATCGCCGCCATTTCCCAAATTTCCCCATTGATCAGCTCTACGCGGTCGCCTTCAACCAACACCCCAGTCTCAATCATCTGGTGGTACTGCTCTAGGGTGAATGGCTTGCGTTTTAGCTGAACTGCCATAGGTTGCACGCCTTTACTTACAGTGGACTGCCTAGGCTGGGTTCTGAATCTAGCGCCAGTATAACGCTCCAAACGAGGGGCATAACTGGGTTCATAACGTCGCTTATGCCCTATGCAAGCCTCAGTCAGCTTAGGCTTAAGCTGTCCTCAACGAGAGAGGCATAGCTTCAAATTTTGTTTGACAGCATCAGGTAAAGGACAATCCTGTCAAAACTTGCCCATCAAGTACAGAGGATTACGGTAGGCTCACAGCAATAAAACAGTTCAATCTTTAGAGACGGCTACAACGAACGGCTCTAGGTCTTTCTTTAAAAAAATCGCAATGCAAGATGCTTCTAACCTAACTCGAATCTTAGGCGCGATCGCCGCTATCCTTTTTGGCTCTGGCGGCATCCTGGCTTTGTTCTACGGAGCAAACCTCATCGTCAATCGCTTTAGCCAAACCTGGCGCGATCGCATCCTGCCCTGGGTCTACATCGGCCCGGCCATGGTGATGCTGACGGCCTATCTGATCTTGCCGACGCTGCGGACCATCTACCTCAGCTTCCTAGATCGCGGCTCTGACAAATTCATTGGGCTAAAGAACTACACCTTTGCCTTCACCAACGATGCGATGTTGACGGCCTTTCGCAATAACCTGCTCTGGCTGGTGCTGGTGACGTTTATTAGCGTGGCTCTGGGCCTGGTGATTGCGGTACTGGTGGATCGAGTTAAGTATGAGCCCCTGGCCAAGGGTCTGATCTTTTTGCCCATGGCGATCTCCTTTGTGGGGGCCAGCGTGATTTGGCGGTTTGTCTATGCCTATAGCCCGCCAGGGGCGGATCAGATTGGATTGCTGAATGCGATCGCCGTCGGTCTCGGCTTCGAACCCATTGGCTGGCTGGTCAACAAGGCGCTGAATAACTTTGCCCTCATCGCCATCATGATTTGGCTGCAAACGGGCTTTTGCATGGTGCTGCTCTCCTCTGCAATTAAGGGCATTCCAGGGGATGTGCTGGAAGCGGCGCGGATGGATGGGGCCAATGAGCTTCAGGTCTTCTGGCGCATCACCATTCCCATGATTCGCTCGACGATTCTGGTTGTCACAACAACCCTTACTGTCCTGGTGCTGAAGGTGTTCGACATTGTCTTTGTGATGACGGGCGGCAATTTGGACACCGATGTGATTGCCAGTCTGATGATTAAACAGATGTTCAAGTTTCGCGACTTTGGTAAAGGAAGCGCGATCGCTGTTGTCCTGCTCCTCGCCGTCATTCCCGTCATGGTCGTCAATATCCGTCGATTCCGCCAGCAGGAGGTGAACTAAATGGTTGGTTCAACATCTAAGTCAAGTCAGGCTAGCCTTCTGGAAAGGTTCATCTCTAAAGCCCCAGTTCACATTGCCGTGGTGGCGATCTCCTTTATTTGGACGCTGCCTACGATTGGCCTGCTGATCAGCTCCTTCCGCAAGGCCGAAGACCTGACCCAAACGGGCTGGTGGACCGTTTTTGAACATCCCTTTAACTTCACTCAATTCCACCTGGCCAATTACGCCGACGTGCTCACGGGCCAGGGCATGGGTCAGGCCTTTCTCAACAGCCTTGTCATTTCCATCCCGGCAACGGTCATGCCCATCGCCATGGCCACCTTTGCCGCCTATGCCCTGGCTTGGATGCGCTTTCCGGGGCGGCAGCTGTTGTTGGCGCTGATCATCGGCCTGCTGGTGGTGCCGCTACAAATGACGCTGATTCCCGTGCTGCGGACCTATAACCAGTTAGGGCTGGCCGGTTCTTTCTTGGCGGTGTGGCTGGCCCATACGGGCTACGGCTTGCCCCTGGGGGTCTATTTGCTGCGCAACTACATCGGCACGCTACCTAAGGATTTGATTGAAGCAGCGACGATGGATGGAGCGTCGCACCTGAAGATTTTCACGCGGATTATTGTGCCACTGTCTACGCCTGCGATCGCTTCCTTCGCCGTCTTCCAGTTCCTCTGGGTTTGGAATGACCTGCTGGTGGCGCTGGTGTACCTCGGCGGCAGCAAGGAAGTGGCTCCGGTGACTTTGGTGCTGCGGAACTTGGTGGGCGATCGCGGCCAAGACTGGCACTTGCTCACCGCTGGCGCGTTTATTTCCATGATTGTGCCCCTGGTGGTGTTCTTCTCCTTGCAGCGCTATTTCGTACGTGGCCTTTTGGCAGGTTCTGTGAAGGGCTAAGGAACGGGAATTTATTAATGCCTGAATCCCATCTATTGCCAATCGTCACGTAGGGGCTGGGGTTTCCTCGCCCTGCCCGGCTTTGGCATAGCTGGGTAGGGAGACCCTACCCCTACCGTAGAATTCGGTTTAATTAAATTCTCATCCCTAATCCCGTTTCTGCTGCTTTGTTTTTCGTCCTTAAATTACCTTTTGACTCTCTATGGCAACCGTTAAATTTGAACAGGTCCAAAAGCGTTACGACAATGGCTTTGTTGCTGTAAAAGACCTCAATCTTGAGATTGGTGAGGGTGAATTCTTGGTCCTCGTGGGGCCATCGGGCTGCGGCAAGACAACCTCCCTGCGAATGCTGGCCGGGCTGGAAGATATCAGCCAAGGCAACTTATATATAGGCGACCAGCGAGTAAACGATATCTCCGCCAAGGATCGGGATATCGCCATGGTCTTCCAGAGCTACGCGCTCTATCCCCACATGTCCGTGTTCGAGAACATGGCCTTTAGCCTGGACCTCCAGGGCGTGAGCAAGGCGGAGATCAAAACGCGGGTGACCCAGGCCGCAACGCAGTTAGGCATTGAGCCGTTGTTGAGTCGCAAACCCAAGCAGCTCTCCGGCGGACAGCGCCAGCGGGTGGCCGTGGGACGGGCGATTGTGCGCAACCCGGCGGTCTTTCTGATGGATGAGCCCCTGAGCAACCTGGATGCCAAGCTGCGGGTCCAGGCGCGGGCGGAGCTGAGCAAGCTCCACCGTGACCTCGGCACAACCTTCGTCTATGTCACCCACGACCAAGTGGAGGCCATGACCATGGGCAGTCGCATTGCAGTGATGAATGGCGGCATTTTGCAGCAGGTGGATACGCCGCAGAATCTCTATGACCATCCGGCGAACGTCTTTGTGGCGGGCTTTATGGGCAGTCCCTCGATGAATTTCTTTGAGGCGGTGGTTCAGTCCACAGAGCAGGGACTCGTCGCTCAGACCGAGACGTTCACGCTGCCGCTACCGCGCGATCGCCAGGCTCGCTACGAAAGCCACATAGGCCAGCCGGTCATTCTGGGGCTACGTCCCGAGCAAATCCACCACCCCAGCTATGCCGCACCGGGCATTGAGCCAGTGGCGGTGAAGGCTGAAGTGGGGGTTGTGGAGATGATGGGCCATGAGGCGATCGCCTATTTCACGCTACCCAATACCAGTGAATTCATCGCCCGCGTGGATCCTCGCGCAAAATTAATGTCCGGGGAAACCCTAGAGATGCTGTTTGATACCCAGGGAATTCACCTCTTTGACAAAGCCTCAGAAGCCTTGTTGTAAAAGACTTCGCAGGGTTCTCCTTGGAATCGACCTCGGCAGAACTTTAGGTTTTTGTAACATTTCTGTCTCTCGTGACTCGCCTTTAGATTGCAGCTACGCAAGACGAAATGCAGATTTTGTGGGACTCTTTGCTAGTGAAATTGCGGGGATCACGACTGTGACCATCACTCAGCCAGCAATAAAGCAGGTGAAGCAAGGCAATCCAAAGGCAATCGAAGCGCTCTTGCGGCAGCAATTGCGTAGCAAAGGCCTGCGCGTGCAAGTGGT
>CALLAT010000098.1 GCA_938002085.1 uncultured Pseudanabaenaceae cyanobacterium | reverse complement strand
ACCAAGGCCATCTCCCGGTCGGTTTCGTTTAGGTCAGTTCTTTAATTATCCTAAATAGGGGAGCGCTTCGATCATGAACGCTTCGTAACGTAAACAAATTGCAACTGGTTTCGCCTCTATGTCAGCTCCAGCCCCAGCTTTATCCGTACCTGTGGATCAAATTCGCTACAACGACCAGGGCTTGGTTCCTGCGATCGCCCAGGACTATCTCGACGGCACGGTGCTGATGATGGCCTGGATGAATAAAGAGTCCCTGGCCAAGACCCTGGAAACCGGCGAAGCCCACTACTGGAGCCGCTCTCGACAGGAGCTGTGGCATAAGGGAGCAACCTCGGGCCATTTTCAAAAAGTGGAGGGCATTCGCTATGACTGCGACAGCGATGCCCTGCTGCTGACCATTGATCAGGTTGGCGATATTGCCTGCCACACCGGGGAACGGAGCTGCTTCCATCAGGTCAGCGAGGATGAGAAAGTTGCACCACCGGGAGACATGCTCAGCCAGGTCTTTGCGGTGATCAAAGACCGTCGCGACAACCCTAACCCTGAGTCCTACACTTGCAAACTATTTAAGGGAGGCGACAACACAATCCTCAAGAAGATCGGTGAGGAGTCTGCGGAGGTGGTGATGGCCTGTAAAGACGACGCTGCCGATGAGATTGCGGGGGAAGTGGCGGATTTGATGTTCCATGCCATGGTGGCGATTGCCCATCACAACGTTGACCTGCGAGACGTTTACGCCAAGCTCGCCTCCCGCCGCCGCTAATTCGCGCTCTATTAGAGCCAAAAGCAAAGACACCGGGTGTTGTAGAAACACTCGGTGTCTTGAGCCAAAGCGTATTTGCCCGCGCTAAAGCCGCGCTGAGATCTACAAAGGCACCGGCTGACGTAGTACATCAGTCGGTGCCTTTAATTTAGAAATCGCTATTTAGCGAAGACTAAGCGAGAACTTAGTTGCCACCCATGGTGCCAACGAGGTCCTTCAGGCCACCCAAGGAAGAGAGGATGGAATCAGCATCGGGAGCATCAGAAGCGAGACCCGTGGTGACTTCAGCAATCTTCTCTTCGATGCCAGCATTCTCACCAGGAACGATGCCCTTGATGTTGCCCCAAGCGGTTTCAACGCCGGAGAAAGACTCCTGAGCCGCAGCAAAGTCGCCAGACTTCACAGAATCAACCGTGGAGGTGATGGAGCTGGTCATGCCAGTCACGCCATCTTTGAGGGCAACCAAGCCACCACCAGCAGCGCCAGCAGCGTCGCCAGCAGCACCAGCGGCATCGCCAGCAGCACCGGTCACGGCGTCAACAGCACCACCGGCTACATCAGCAGCACCACCAGCTACGTCACCAGCGGCATCAACAGCACCACCAGCAACGTCGCCAGCCACGTTAGCAGCGCCGTCTACAGCACCTTTAGCACCATCAGCAACATCTTTAGCAGTGTTGCAGCCAGCCAAAGTCAAGGACGCAGCAAGGCCCAAAGCGAGAACAGAAGTAAAGCGTTTCATAATCACACTCCTCATGGATTATTGATTTCACTAACCAAAGCCAATGAGAGTTTCAAAGACGGGTCAGCGTAATAGCGAAAGCGTTATGAAATTGCGGAAACCGCAGTTAAGTCGCCGGAGTAACAACTCACGACTCCTTAATCAAACTTCATGCTGCAATAACATACGGCAATGTTCAGAATCTTTTAACCGTATGCAGGCCAAAATCCACCGTGAAATTTCATGGAGTGTAATGAAAGACACAGTGAAACACCCTGCCCTTGGGCTATACAGATTTCTCTGGTTCGGTAAATACCGGGTTTAAAGAGAACATTCGTATTTCCTGATGCCGTTTATAGGTCGGGCTTATATGATTTCCTGAATCAGCAGGCCCATCGAGGATGGGACTAGCGATCCAGCTCTAAGATGACCGGCGTGTGATCGCTGGGCTTCTCTCTGCCGCGAGGGGTCTTGTCGATGGTGCAGGCGATCGCTGCCTCATGGAGTGCCGGAGAAACGTAATGGTGGTCGATCCGCCAGCCGCGATCGCGTCGAAAAGCCGCCGTGCGGTAGTCCCACCAGCTGTAATGGCCCTTCTCGGGAGTGAACTTGCGAAACGCATCGATAAAGCCCTGGTCGAAGATATGGGTTTGCAAGGCTTCTCGCTCCACCGGAGACGACATCACATGCTTGGTAATGCTCTTGTCGCCGTCTTCCTTGTAGATGTCCTTATCTTCGAAGGCGATATTGAAGTCGCCGCAAACGCTGACTTCGGGCTCGGCTTCCAACAGGGTTTTGAGATAGGTGCCTAGTAGGTTGAGCCAGTTGAGCTTGTACTCATACTTCTCGCTGCCAATGGAGGAACCATTGGGGACATAGAGGTTGACGATGCGGACGCCCTTAATCACGCCGCTGATGACCCGCTTCTGGGTATCTAAATCGCCCACCTTGTCTGCATCGACGATCGCCCCAAAGCCCACATCAACTCGCTCCATGGGCTCCTTGGTCAGGATGGCCACGCCGTTATACGACTTTTGCCCAGAGACATAGCAGTGGTAGCCCAGGGCCTCGATCGCCTCCCGAGGAAATAGCTCTTCAACCACCTTGGTTTCTTGGAGGCAGAGCGCGTCGACTGGATTCTCTTGAAGCCAGTCTGTGACATGCTCCAGGCGGCTGCGGACAGAGTTAACGTTCCAGGTGGCGATCTTCATGCGGACGATGCTTCAAGTTGAGGGGAATAGGCAAATTTCAATCTACCCCCTCGGCGGGCTCAGAGTGAATCTTGGGCTTCTTCTGCGAGGAACGCACACCAATCACTCCAACTACCGACATAGAGCTGAGCGTTCTCAACGCCTGCGATCGCCATGGACAGAAGATTGACGCAGGCCGTCACCCCAGAGCCGCAGTAGACAATGGGAGTCTCTTCAGACTGGGTGATCGCGCTCCAGCGAGCAGCCTGTTCTTCCACTGGCTGCGCCAAGCCAGAATCATCGGTGACACCCTGCCAAAAGCGGTTGATTGCGCCAGGGATGCTGCCCGCAATGGGGTCGATGGGCTCTTCTTCGCCGCGATAGCGCTGGGGCGATCGCGAATCAACTAAGGGCGTTTGGGGCGATCGGGTTTGGACGGCTGCTCGGGTGGCAAGCATCTCGGGCTGGGGCTGGGGCACAAAATGACCAGGGCGTTCAGTGGGTGGGGCTTGGCTGATGTCATAGCCCGCTGCTTGCCAAGCCTGCCAGCCTCCATCTAAGACCGCGACGCGATCGTGGCCCAGATAGCGCAGCAACCACCACAGCCGCGCAGCAAAGGCAAAGCGAGAGCTGTCATAGGCCACCACTAGGGTTTCGGCTGTAAGCCCCATTTGATTTAACGTCTGGGCAAATGCTTCGGGCTCTGGCAGGGGATGGCGGCCCCCGAGGGCTGGAAGCGTCGCAGTCACGGGGCCTGACAAGTCCCTGTCGAGGCTGAGATAATAGGCTCCAGGAATATGCCCCTGGCTGTACTGAGCTCGGCCCAGATCAGGCTCGGCCAGGGAAAAACGACAGTCAATCACCACCATCTTTAGGTCAGGGGACTGTAGAGATAACTGAGCTTGGAGCCAGACAGGGGAAATGAGAGGACCGGTGGGTAAATCAAACATGACGTTCTCCAAGCTCGCTGAACTTACATTCTCTAGGACAATTTCAATGGCTCAAGACTAGCGAGGCTCTGAGAACAATCCAAATTTTCAACAGAATGGGATGTGGGGAACCATTATTGAGATAAGAAACTGTAAAATGATGTTTCGCCAGCGGTCACGTTTCTTTAACCCCCAAGCCGTCAAAGCTAAAATCCAGCCTTACGGTGGACCGGAAGCAATCGCCGCCGCAGGCCTTTCAAGACAGCTCTTTAATTTAAACTTCAACAGGAGAAACCCCCATGGGTGGCGAGATTCTTAAAACCATAATTGTGTTCACTGTCGTTGTTCCCCTCGGTCTATTCCTGGGTGCAGCCATGCTCAAAATCCAAGGTGCCGATAAGGAAGTTTAGGCAGCTGCGCTAGAAAAACTCCCTGAGAATCTTGGCTGCCCATGGAGTAGCGTTCTAAGATTCAATATTTTTAGCTAAATTAGCCTGAAAAGCCCTCTGAGTGGCCTGTTGATGCGCTGCTGTGTTCCACCTTCTTGAGGTTTCACAGCGGCGCATTATTCGTAATCTGATAAGATTGATTACAAAAGTTTACGAATTCTCTTTATTCCCTTCCCCATGACCATTCTTGTCGTTGGTGCCACCGGTACATTAGGCAGACAAATTGTCCGTCGCGCGCTCGATGAGGGATACCAGGTTCGTTGCTTAGTGCGGGTCCCCACCAAGGCAAACTTCCTGCGGGAATGGGGAGCAGACTTGACCAAAGGTAGTCTTCTCAACCCAGCATCGCTGGATTACGCCTTAGAAGACATCGATATGGTCATTGATGCTTCTACGGCCCGCCCCAGTTCTCCCATTCGCCCCACGGACTGGGATGGCAAGGTGTCTTTGATCCAGGCAGCTGTAAAGGCCAAAGTGAAGCGGTTTGTCTTTTGCTCCATCGTGGATGCAGATAAGTATCCCGATGTCCCCTTGATGGAGATGAAGAACTGCACCGAGAAATTTCTGGCTGAGTCTGGCCTCAACTACACCGTGCTGCGATTGAGCGGTTTCTTCCAAGGCTTAATTAGCCAGTACGCCATCCCAGTCATTGAAGGCCAAACGGTTTGGGTGACGGGCGAGGCTTGTCCCATTGCCTACATGAACACCCAGGACATCGCTAAGTTTGCAGTCAAAGCCTTGTCTGCACCCGCAACCGAAAATGGCTCATTTCCGGTGGTGGGTCCTCGGGCTTGGGGCTCTTATGAAATTGTTCGCCTCTGCGAACGCATCACTGGGCAGGATGCCAAGATTGCTCGGATGCAAACGGAGACCGTGCGGCTCATTCGTAAGGTGGTGGGCTTTTTCAAGTGGGGGAACAACTTGGCTGAGCGCCTAGCCTTTACTGAGGTTGTGACTTCTGGGGATGCTTTAGATGCTGATATGACATCGGTTTATGAGGCATTTGAGCTAGACCCCGAGGAAATGACGACCCTGGAGGATTACATGAGTGAGTATTTCTCCAAGATTATGAAGAAGCTGGATGAGCTCAACTACGACAGCAAGAAGGACAAGAAGAAGAAGCTTCCGTTCTAGGTCACTTGAAGGATCAGGAAGCTGACAGATTGCATCTGGCGGTTGAGCTTAGGCTTGCCGCCTTTTGTTTGGCTGGGGGGAGGCTGAATTTGTTTCTGGCTTATATAGCTGTGGCCACATCACTTAGCACATTCATCAATGGTCAAACTGAGATATGGCAGGCAGTGATGTGGATAGCAACGTCCTAACAAGTCAGGCCGTTGCTATACCAAACCCTAGTTGCTGTATCCCTAAGTTCTCTGATGGCGAATCGCCGTTTGCTACAGCTCAATTGATGGGAATCGGTTTTGCTGAGTTGGATTAGCTCTCAGAATTTTTGCTAAGGGGGCCAGCATGGTCTGTTTGGATGGGCTTCTTGAGTCCATAACCCTCTGTTTTAACTAGCCCCTAGCTCGGGGTTGGCTGGGATTGGCGAGCCTCCCTGCGATACAATCATCCTGAATATCTGGCGAGCGAAAATAAGGTATTGCCATGGGCTAATTTCGGTCCATTCAAGCCTAGGGTTCCTTGTTTGTGAGGGCTGTGGCTGCTAAGGCTATTGCTGTTGCGATGAGATTGTTGCCATTGGAAAGAGAGAATTTACGTGCCTAAGGTTGGCATTATTTATAACGACAGCAAGCCCGTCGCCTGTCGCACGACCCAGGAATTACGGCAGCTTTTTGAGGCTGCGGGCTGGGAGGTGCTGGCGATCGATGGCCAAGCTGGAATTTTGGGCCATGGCAAGCTTAGTGGCTGTGCTCTGGATTCTGCATTAGAGCCTGGCCAGAGTCCTTATTTGCCCATTATGGATCTGGTGCCTCCAGGTTTTGATGAGGCGATGAAGTTTGTCATCGTTCTGGGCGGAGATGGCACGGTGCTGTCGGCCTGCCGTTTAGTGGCTCCCATGGGAATCCCAATCCTGGCAGTAAATACAGGCCATATGGGGTTTATCACGGAGACCTACCTCAGTGGCTTGACTGGCGCCATGGATAACTTATTGGCAGAAGACTTCGAGATTGAGGAACGAACGACTCTTACGGTCAGTCTTCTCCAAGGAGACCGTATGTGCTGGGAGGCCCTCTGCTTGAATGAGATGGTGCTTCATCGGGAGCCCCTGACGAGCATGTGTCACTTTGAGGTCAAGATTGGTCGCCATGCGCCAGTGGATATGGCCGCAGATGGCATCATTGTGGCAACGCCGACGGGCTCAACAGCCTATGCCTTGAGCACCGGTGGCCCAGTGATTACGCCGGATGTACCTGCGTTGCAGCTGGTGCCTATTTGCCCCCATTCTTTGGCCTCGCGGGCGCTGGTGTTTTCGGAGAAGGAACGGGTGGTGGTGACCCCAGCAACGCCAAACCCCATGGTAATGGTGGTGGATGGCAATGCAGGTTGTTCCGTTTTGCCGGATAATCGCGTTCAGATTGAGCGATCGCCCTATAGTGCTCGGTTCATTCGCCTACAACCGCCAGAATTCTTCCGTTTGCTCCGGGAGAAGCTCGGTTGGGGCTTGCCTCACATTGCTAAGCCCACGTCTGTTGAGCTGCCCTAGGAGTAGACTATGGATCCCCAAGCTGATCCCCACGCCACCCTCCATCGCGTTCTAGTTGTCGCTGCAGATGGCGACTTGGTTAAGTCAATTTGTAAGGACCTCAAGCAAGTGGGTTGCCTACCCTTCAGTGCTTCGAGTGGTGTGGAGGCACTCCAGCAAGTAGGGTGCTATGAGCCGGAGCTGATCTTGGTGGATGCCAAGCTGAGCGGTGAATCGGGGCTGCGTCTGTGCGAGCAGTTGCGGTCGATGAAGGTGACAACGCCTTTATTGCTGCTGATGGCCCAAGACAATGTTGAAGATCGCGTGGCTTGTCTGGAGTCTGGGGCGGATGATTATCTGCTGAAGCCCTATCGGCGAGACGAGTTGACCCAGCGAATGCAGCTGTTCTTACAGGGCGATCGCGCTGGTAGCGTCCAGGAGCAAGTTCGCTTTGATGACCTTTCCCTGGATGTGCCGGGGCGGCGGGTTTTCCGAGATGGTGAGGCGATCGAGCTTACGGTCAAAGAATTTGAGCTACTGAAGTATTTGATGGACCATCCTGGAGAAGCGCTGACTCGGGAGCAAATCCTGGAGAATGTCTGGGGCTACGACTTCATGGGCGAGTCCAATGTGATTGAAGTGTATATTCGATACCTGCGCCTGAAGCTCGAAGAAGGTGGGGGTAGACGCTTGATCCAAACAGTGCGAGGAGTTGGGTATGTCCTACGAGAATCCTAAACAAGACAGATTGCTGGAGACAGGGCTGTTGGGAGGAGATGCTATGGTCTCGCGATTGATGGCGGTGGGTTTGTGCGGTGTTGCACTGTTGTTGCTGGGCTGTAGCTCAGTTCAAGTCTCTGCTGATGAGGGTGGCGCGAGTCGTGAGGCTGGAACCGTTCAGGAGAATTCAGGCAGTCTTGGGAATTCAAACAGCGGGAAAACGGATATCTCAGATGCTAGCCCCAGCTTGACTAACCTGGCTCAGATCTTGCCCGTTGCCGCTTGGGTTGAGTTAGGGGGCGAAGTGATTGAGTTGGAAGTGACGCGCACCGTGGATGAGCAGGCTACGGGGTTGATGTATCGCGACAGCTTGGCAGACGATCGGGGAATGCTATTCAGCTTTGAGCCGGCCCGGCCTGTGCAGTTCTGGATGAAAAATGTGGTGATTGACCTGGATATGGTCTTTGTCCATGAAGGCAAAATCGTAGGAATTGCCGAGGATGTTCCTCCCTGCGACTCAACGCCCTGTGCCACCTATGGACCAGGGTTTGGCGTTTTGGTAGATCAAGTGATTGAGCTGCGCGGTGGGCGAGCAGCGGAGCTGGGGGTGGCTGTGGGGGATGCTGTGGTTGTGAAACCGCTGACTGACGACATGCCTTCTGGGGGAGATACGCCTTAGGCATTCGAACTGGAGCCGGATGTGAAGTGCAATCCATTGCACCTCACATCATCTCCAGGCCATTGAACTATTCGCGGATGACGTAGCCGACGCCTCGGACGGTTTGAACCAGGCGGGGCTCGCCCTCGGCTTCGAGCTTGAGGCGCAGGTAGCGCACGTAGACTTCAATGATGTTGGAGTCTCCCATAAAGTCATATCCCCAGACCTTCTCCAGAATTTGGTCGCGGGTAATGACCTGTTTGGGGTGGGCCAGCAGGTATTCCAGCAGCTCGTATTCCTTCACGGTGAGCTCCATGGTGCGATTCCCTCGGCTCACCTCGCGAGATTTCCGATCCATGCGCAGGTCGGAAAATTCCAAAACATCCGCATCGGTCGGATTTTGTCGCCGTAGGTTAGAGCGAACTCGGGCGAGGAGTTCTTCCAAGCTGAAGGGTTTGATCACATAATCATCAGCTCCCGCATCGAGGCCTTCAATGCGGGCCGAGACTTCATCCTTGGCGGTGAGCAGGATTACCGGGGTTTGCATGCCCGTGGAACGCAGCCTGCGACAAATCTCTACGCCACTGATGCCCGGCAGCATCCAGTCCAGAATGATGAGGTCTGGGTCGCCTCCCCTAGCTTCGGTCAACCCTGCGAGGCCATCGTGGGCCAGGGTGACGGCATAGCCTTCCTGTACCAGCTCTAGCTCGAGCAAGCGAGCTAGTTTAACTTCATCTTCGACAACCAGGATGTTTGCGCTCATAGAATCTGAGGAGAGGTCGGGGAATGGGGTGTTAAGCGATCGCCTCCCCATGGAAGGAGGTTGCCCAGGTGCTGGCTTAAGTGGCCGGTGCTGGGCGGAGGTGAAGCGTGAAGGTGGAGCCGTGATTCAGCTTTGACGAGACGGTAATGTGACCGCCCATGGCCTCAACCAAGGTTTTTGTGAGGGATAGACCCAGGCCTGTTCCTCCTTTGCGATGGCGGGCTTCATCGGCTCGGTAGAAGCGCTCAAAAATACAGCGCTGTTGCTCGGGAGGAATGCCAATCCCCCGGTCGATCACAGCTAGGTTAATCCAATCCTCGCCGGTCTCTGATCGCAGACTAGCAAGCCGCAGGCAGATTTCGCTTTGACTGTCAGAATATTTCACTGCATTGTCAACGAGATAAAGCAGCACCTGATGGAGATGCTCTAGATCAACCAGGGCTGTGATGGGAGTCTCGGGTAATTCCAGTTTCACGGTGCGCTGATAAATATTCTCCGTGCGACGTTCCACATCCTGGAGCAGGGGCTTTAGCGCTACGGGTTGAAGCTCGCATTTCAGCTGGCCACTGTCTGCCCGCGCAATGGTGAGCATTTCCTGGAGCATTTGGATGGTGCGTTGGGTCTCTTCGGCGGCGGTTTCAATGGCCTCTAACTGCTGGGGATTCAGTTTCTGACGGCGGCGCAGCAGGCTTTGTAGATAGCCATCGACAATCGCCAGGGGAGTTCGCAGTTCATGGGAGGCATCATTGACAAACTGGCGCTGCTGCTCCCAAGCCTGGGAGAGACGCCCCAGCATGGCATTAAACCCTTCCACCAGGGCTTGAATCTCCTCGGGGGCTTGGTCTTCCGCTAGGCGGGTTGCTTGGAGGTCTGAAACGGAAATGTCCTGGGCAAGGTGGTTGATGCGGGCGATGGGCGCTAGGCCTTGGCGCACAATGGCTGCGATCGCCCCCATGCAGATCAGCGTGATCAGCAAATCTGCCAGCAGCAATTTGCCCAGCCCCAGCTTGATCATCTTCTTTTGGGCGGTGACATCGTGGGCCAGATAGAGATCAAGGTATTGGGGAGAGGGGGAACGGCTGTCAATATCCCCAGACCGTTCGATATCCCCAGACCATGGGATGCGGCGGCGACAGGCTAGGAAATAGCGATCGTCCCAGTGGACCAATTTGATCATGCTGCCCACCATGGGGGCGAGGTGCTCGCTGGAGATGGCGTCCTTCTCGGCCCAATTGGACTGGGCTATGAGGGTCTGCTGGTCATCCCTTACCCAAAGCAGGGTGTTTTTCTGGAGCGGATCAAGGCGTGTGAGTTCGCTCAGACTGCTTTGGATGATTTGGGATAGCTCTCGGGAGATGTCTGGATCGTCCGATGGGCTGGCGGGGGAGGTTGGCGTGGATTGGCCAATGGCAGGTGGCAGGGAGCGAGCGGCTTCGAGCTGCTCAGGGACGAGTTGAGCGATCGCCTCTAGGTGCTGCTTGTGGCTGCCAATTAACTGCTGACGCATTTGGACAGCAGCCCAGCCCGTGATGCTGCTAAGCCCGGCTAGGGTAAGGAGTCCCACGTTAATAATCAAGCGCTGCTGTAGAGAACTGCGCCGACGGGGAGGTTGAGGGGAATGGGGTGTAGCCGAGGTAGGCGCTTTCAAGGACAGAACTCAATGCGAGGGAAAGATGCTGGTGCTTGGGACAAAAAGAAGGATGGATCGTGACTAATGGCGCCTTAGGAGAACCTTTGTTGCCATTACAAGGTCCATCTATCTCCTTTAGAAAGAGCTGGCTTCGCTAGTCTTAGCGTCGTACTGAAAGCGAGCTTGATAGTCCGTCTCTCCGTATAAATTAAAACTTAAGACAGGCTCATCCCCTAAAGCTTCTACTTGGTGAATGGCATCGGGCATAAAGGTGATCAGCTCTCCAGGTTGGAGGATCGTCTCCTGAACTTGGACCATGGGCTCCCCTGCTTCCTGGGGCTGCCAAAAACGATTGCGCTCCTGTCCATCGAGGATGGCAACCAACCCCCAGGCTCCATGGTTATGAATTGACGAGAGCATACCAGGGTTCCAACTCACCAGTTGGATGGTGAGGGGGTAGTCCGTATCGTCGTAGAGCTTAGAGACAGCCCAGCCCCGCTTCGGATCGGGGGGAGGGCACTGCATCATCATCCAGGGAGATTCATTCAGAAAACTGCGTACCAGGGGACGAATCTCGGCCAATCTGAGCTCGTCATTTTCATGAGCTAGCAAGATGTCGTCCAGCTGAGTCAAAAAACGGTAAAGGCGATAGGGAGATACAGGACTTTCAGAGGTCTCTTCTTGGACCACTGCTTGACAGGTGCTGGAGTTACTTACGTGCCAGTCATGATTGGACATTAGGTTCGATTTCTCGCTGATGGAAGATTGAAGAATAGCGGGGGGCAGAGGTTCGAATCGTGAGCAATCGAAACTTTCAATTGAATTTCAATAGCACAGTTGAAATATTTATTTGATACTTGAAATTATGGTTTCATACTTAGAAAGTTGCTGCGATTAAACAGGTTGCCTCACGGAGCGGTGTAACAGCTCTGTTAGATGCTAAATCCACCTCACGGATACACGAAATAAAGTTGTTAGCAATGCTTCCCATTGCCCAATCCATGCTATTGACTCGATTCTCAATAGCTCCCTGTTGGATGAGGACCGTAAGTAAACTCGGAAAAGAATGGTGGATTTTGCCTGGGCTGCAAGCAGATTGGCATCTTCACACAAGAGGTTTCTCTCAATTTATTCTGCCCCGAAAAAGCTTAAATGGCTGCGAATTTAGCCAAGCTTTAGCCGATTCTCAGGAAAAATTCAGGTTACTTCGCCTTAATTATTTTGAGGAATTTCTTACGTCTTGCTAACATTTGTCCCCTTCTGGTGTAAGAATCCTTTCTGTACCTGTTCATTGTGAGGAAAAGCAACATGCGCATTAATTCTTGGGCGACTATCGCTGCGTTTACGATGTTGGCAGCAGGCGTAGGTACCGTTACCACCGGTTGCTCCAGCGCTAACCCTTGTGCTGGCAGCACGACTGAAGAAGTCGATCCCTGCGCCGCTGCTGATCCTTGTGCCGCTGCAGACCCTTGTGCCGCTGCAGACCCCTGTGCTGCAGCTGACCCTTGCGCCGCTGCTGATCCTTGCGCCGCTGCAGACCCTTGTGCTGGTAGCTAAGTTTCTGGATAGCGCAAATTGGGGCTGATGTCTTTAGGAGTTCAGCTTGCTGTCTTCTCTGTCTCCCCCCTCGCTTAAGCAGCGCTAGTGGAAGTAAAGCTCTCGTTGGGACCTGCTCTTTGAGTAGATGTTAAGCGGTCTTCTTTCTCCCCTAGGGACACGTTGTTTGAGTGCAACTCAATGGGCAATGTTCAGAATGTCTGATAAACCCTGAGTGTTAACCAGTGGGCTAATTCCCCACTGGTTTTTTTGATTATGCATCGGTGTTACAGCGGTTGTGCTTGGGCTTGGCGAGGCCGCTAATTGTTTTTTTGCAGCGATCGCTCCCTATGGCAGATGCGAAATATTGCGATTTCGTAGTCAATATTTGTAGAACGCAGTAAATCGAGGCGTAAGTTCGAGGAACGCTAGAGCAGATGGTATTTTGGGATTAGCTGTCATAGACAAAGTGCGGGAGCTTACCTCTCGAATCACCCCTTCGACCTATGGTTAAGGAATAGCCTGCTTGTTTTCTTGGGCTTGTCGTGACGAGACCACATCGCCACCGTTTGAAATTTTTTCTACCCATGAATCCTAATCCAGCTGATTCAACCGGCACTGATAATGCAAGGCAATCCGTGTGGGAACGCTTGGAGCAAGGACGCCGTTCTAAGGCTGCCCAGGGAGGCTATGCAGGCTATGGTTCGCCTCCCTATGGGCTCAAGACTGAAAACGGTGAGCTTGTTGAGGACCCTGCAGAACAAAAGGTGATTGAGTTAATTCGTCGTCACCATAAGTCGGGTAAGTCCTTACAAAAGATTGCCGATTGGTTAAACCAGCAAGACTATCGTACGAAGCGAGGGAGCAACTGGAAGCGCATCTCGGTGAAGCGGGTTTTGGACCGTTTGTATGGCAAAACGCCGCGAATCTCAGGCCAGCCAGCAGACCCCCCAGAAGGAGATTTGTCCATTGTTCAACCTGCTGAACCTGCTGATGAAGCAGACTGCCAGGATTGACTGAGCCTGGCCCACCACTGGATGCCATGGCTTCCTCTTTTGGGAAGCTTGGGCTATAGGCATGACTTTTGCTGAAAGCTTGCTCTTGACTACTGTTGAGTAAAGATAGTGAGTGGTCTATTCCTCTAGGTTGCCATTGCCCCTCTGGAGACATGCAGCGGCAATTTGGGGTGCTGGGCGTTCATTCGCATAAAGGCCGGTATCTGGTCTTTATGCTAGGCAGAGCGTTCAATCGATTTTGGTCATTTAGATCTCAAGAGGATGTTACAGAATATTTCTTGAATTCCTCTCCTATTCTTAACTTGTGTCGCTATAGGTGTAGCCTTGTGGAGGGATGTTGCAATGCTTCCCTCCCTCGTTGCTAGAGATGTTCGCTCTGCTGAGTGGGTTGGGTCAGCTTCGTTAAGGTTGACATTCACGCCGTTTCTAGAGAGTCACTATGGCCACTGTTGATTATGTGCAAGGTGAAGCGTTTGAAGCGCTCGTAGCAGTGAATGACTTAACCGTAGTGGATTTTACGGCTAGCTGGTGTGGCCCTTGCAAGCTGGTTGCGCCTTTGATGGAGCAGCTTGCTGATGCCTATGCAGGCAAGGTTGCGATCGCTAAGGTCGACATTGATAACAGCAAAGATCTAGCCAAGCAGTATGCCGTTAAGAGTATTCCTGCGGTGCTGATTTTCAAGGGTGGTGAGCTGGTAGAAACCTTCGTGGGTGTTAAGCCCTACGAAGAATTTAGCCAAGCTGTGGATAAGCATCTGGCTTAGCGCTAAGGCTGGGCTGATATTTTGCCCTGAGATTGTCGTAAGAGTTCGGAGATTAAAGTAATGGGACCGTCGAACCTCAAGGCTATGCCGCTGTCCCACAAGGGATCGGCTCATAAGGCTGTGGCACCTGACGATGCTGTCAAAATTGAGACGTCGCCTGCCGTTGAGTTGAAGTCTTCCCAGGCTTTATTGCTGTGCTCTTATCAGAATCTATCTTCGGCGCTGCAGATTGTGCGGGTGATGGATGCTCAGGATCAGCTCCTCCTAGAGCGAGTGTTGTGGGCAGATCAGGCTTTAGAGTTTTGGGCCCAGTCCGATGCTCGTCTCGAAGTGTTTAGTGGCGAGTTGACGAATTCGTTGATGGTGGATTCCATCGTTTGTGAACGTTTACAGAGCCCGACGGCCTCAGCGGCATGATTTATGGGCCGTGAATTCTAAGAAGCCCCTTGCATCCATTGGATGCAAGGGGCTTTTATTTGGGAGCATTTATTGGGGAGCATTGAGCGAATGGCAGGGGGGCCAAGTTCGCTTACCAGTCAATCAGGCTGCATTGGCCCTGCTGGCGTAGTAGGTGATCGCATAGGACTAGGGCGACCATGGATTCCACCATGGGCACGGCACGGGGCAGGACGCAGGGGTCGTGGCGGCCTCGGGCGGAAAGTACGGTTTCTTCGCCGTCTTTGGTAACGGTGTTTTGTGCTTTGCGGATGGTGGCGGTGGGCTTGAAGGCGGCGCGCAGGATGATGTTTTCGCCGTTGGAGATGCCGCCTTGGGTGCCGCCGGAGCGGTTGGTGCGGGTGCGGGCGTTGCCCGATTCGTCCATGTAGAATTCGTCGTTATGTTCGCTGCCGGTCATGAGGGTGCCTGCGAAGCCGGAGCCGATTTCGAAGCCTTTGGAGGCGGGCAGGGACATGACGCCTTTGGCGAGGTCGGCTTCGAGCTTGTCGAAGACGGGCTCGCCAAGGCCTTTGGGCAATCCCCGAGCGACGCATTCGACGATGCCGCC
>CALLAT010000097.1 GCA_938002085.1 uncultured Pseudanabaenaceae cyanobacterium | reverse complement strand
TGGCTTGCAGCGCCTTCTCTCGGTTGAGGAATGGCTAAACGCCAGAAGTCTGTATCCCCTTGCTGTTGTAGGTACAAATCAAAGTCGTTATCGGCTTGGCGATAGCGCTGGTCGGGGAATTTGATGCTGGCGTCGTATTTGCCTTGGATGCGAACAGCGGCTTCGCCTTCGATTCGCAGGGGAGTTTGCTTGGTGATATCCACCCGCTCAATTTTGAACCTGGGAGGTTGGGTATTGAGTTGTTGACTTAGCTCGACTTGAGCCTGGCCAAATTCCAGGGCGATCGCCTGCTTAATCAATTTGCTGTCCGGCCCCTGCTTGCCGCAGCCTGTGAGGCAGAGCAGGGCAGTAACCAGCATCAGCCCGATCACAATTCGTCTGAAGAGCCGCTGTCGGAATGTTGGAGCGAACGGGACTTGAGAGAACAGCGATTGAGGAAAAGGGGGGATGGAGGTCGCGGAAAGAGATGCCGAGGCGGCAGTTGAAGTGAGGGGCGATCGCATAGGGGCTCCCAATTCTTAAACTCATTGCGGGGAAGGGGCTGGAGTACCGTGGCAGCTAGGCGCTTTGAAGGTACTTCTTTGAGAATAACGGTAAGGGGAGGAGCTATTGCTTGCTGAGTTGCTTTTGTTGCAAAACTGTAGACCGCAGCTAGGCCACAGAGGCTTCGTTTCGTGAGTTGCACCGAAGCATTTGGCTTTAAGCTTTGGATGATTGTTTTATCCATTCCCCATCCTGTGATGAAAGATTTAGGTCTCTCACCTGAGCTATACGATTATTTGCTGCAAAACTCCCTGCGGGAAGCGGATCTGTTGCGGCAGCTGCGGGAGGAGACGGCCCAGCACCGAGCGGCGGTGATGCAGATTGCACCGGAGCAGGGTCAGTTTATGGCGCTATTGGTGCAGCTCCTGGGGGCAAAGCGGACGCTGGAGATAGGAGTGTTCACGGGCTATAGCAGTCTGGTGGTGGCAATGGCACTGCCGGAGGATGGCCAGGTGATTGCCTGTGACGTGGATAAAGCATCGACTGCGATCGCCCAGCAATATTGGGAGGCTGCTGGAGTCACCGACAAAATTGATCTGCGCTTAGCGCCAGCAATTGACATCCTAGATCAACTCATTGCCGATGGGCAGAGCGGCAGCTTTGACTTTGCCTTTATCGATGCAGATAAGCGGAATTATCCTCGCTACTTCGAGCAATGCTTGGAGCTGATACGGCCAGGGGGGCTAATCGCAATAGATAACGTGCTCTGGGCCGGGCGGGTGGTGGAAGCAGATTCCGAGGACAAGCGAACCCAAGCAATTCGAGCCTTTAATCAGGCTCTGCACCAGGATGAGCGAGTTAGCCTCAGCCTGCTTCCCGTCGCCGATGGCTTGACCCTGGCCATGAAGCGCTAGGCTGGGCTGAAGTATGGATGTAGGGACATGGTCTGCCATGTCTCTTTATGAATGAAGGGCCGGGCTGCATGATTACGTTTTTGAAAGGTCTCGTCGTTGGAGTGCAGCGGCTCAATAAGAAAGTCGTCTTATTCTTAGACGTCCAAGGCGTGGGCTATGAAATCCAAATCATTCCCCGTCTACAGAGCGACATTCCCCTGGCAGGAGAGGCCACGCAGGTGTTTACCCATCTCCAGGTGCGAGAGGATCAATGGACCCTGTTTGGCTTTAGCTCCATCGTCGAGCGAGATTTGTTTCGTCAGCTGATTAGCGTCAGCGGCATTGGGGCTCAGTCGGCCATGGCGCTGTTGAATACCCTAGAGACCCAGGATTTAGTCCAGGCGATCGTCTCCAGCAATGTGCGCTTGCTCTCCCAGGCCCCCGGCATTGGCAAGAAAACAGCAGAACGCCTTGCCCTAGAGCTGCGGGCCAAAATGTCGGAATGGCGCGAATCTGTGGGACTGCTAACCGCTCCGGGGGCAGGACCCGTGGCCACAATTCAAGAAGACGTGGAAATGACCCTACTGGCCCTGGGCTACAGCAGTCGCGAGATTACCCAGGCCCTGGACATGGTGGGACAGCAAAAGAGCCTCAGCAAAAATTCCGATGTGGAGGATTGGATCCGTGAGGCGATTACCTGGTTGAGCCAGCAGTAAGAACCTGTATTTTTCCTTCAACAACCTGCGAGGCTGTGATAGTATTTATTGTTGCTGAACAAGTAACTTCTTACTTGTTATTTCGAATTTAGCGCCGACCTTGAGCGGTTACATCATCCAATGGCATTGACCCAAGAAAAGAAGCAAGAACTGATCAACACCCATCAGATCCACGAAACTGATACGGGATCTGCTGACCTCCAGGTCGCGATGCTCTCTGAGCGCATTCAGCAGCTCAGTAACCACCTTCAGTCCAACCAGAAGGACTACGCTTCCCGCCAGGGACTGTTGAAGATGATTGGTAAGCGCAAGCGTCTGCTGGGCTACATCCGCAAGCAGGACGTGACTCGCTACCGCGCTTTGATTGCCAAGCTAGGCATTCGCGGCTAAGCAGCTCAAAAAATCTGGTTTGTAATTGGCGATTGGTTGCTTGAGTGACCAATCGCCAATTGCTGTAGGTCCAGTTTTTTCATTACAGTTAGGTTAGCGCTGATCACCTGAGCAATGTCTCTGGGGTGAAGCAGCAATTCACAGTTCTCTTTTAATATCCGCTGACTTATATAGAAGCCATGGCATCTGACGCGAAGAAGAATAAAACCAGTAGCGAAGGCCAAGAGCGGTTGCCCTTTGAGCCAGGCAAAAAGAAAGGTGGGGATGAGACACCGAAGAAAGCTCCCCGCATTTCCGACAAAAAGCAAAGTGGCAGTCGTGGGAGAAATCAACGCGCGAATAGCCAAGCCAGCTTAGAAGAGACTCGCATCCCCGATGTGGTTAGCCAGCGCATGGTGCGTCGCATGGCGATCTTCTCAGGCGTGCCTAGCTTTATGGGCATGTTCACATTTATTGCGGCTTACTTCTTAATTAGCCAAAATATCTACCCTGATTTGCCCAACTACGCAGTGGTAGCCACCAGCTTGCTATTCCTGGGTCTAGGCGTAGTGGGCCTGAGCTATGGCCTGCTCTCCGCTTCCTGGGATGAGCGCAGCGAAGGTAGCTTGCTGGGCTTTGAGCAGTTCCCTGATAACTTTGGCCGCATGAAGGAAGCCTGGAAGGGCGCTCGCAAGGCCAGCTTGGCCAAGCGCCGGGCGGATTTGGAAGCGAAGGATGAGGAAAAGGCTCGTAAGAAGGCGTTGAAGAAGTAGAGGTTGGCTCAATTAAGAAAAGACAAAAAATAGAGGAGGCAATCAATACTGCCTCCTCTATTTTTTAATTTGTGCCGACTTCAAGAGAATGATGGAGTAGGAGTCTAGCCCTTTCCACCCATCAAGGTTTCCAGAATCTTCTGGGGCTCAATGTCCTTGGCGTTGCCAGTATTTGAAGCAAGGCCCACAAACTTGTCGCTCTCAGGCAACACGTTCTTGGGGTCCGTCATACCAAACAAGCCAACGCTGAAAGTTCCCACGCCCACAGCCAGGTGCAAAGCTGCCTGGTAAGTGGACATCAGCAAATTAGCGGCGGCAATCATCGCTGCCAGCTTGCCCAGGTCAGTGGGCTCCGTTGTCTTAACGGCGAGGCCAGCATCAATCAAGTCCTGAGCCAGGCTACTGCCTTCTTCTTGAACAACGAGGATGGGAGTGCCAGGCTGCTTTTCTAGAATGGCTTGCAGGGCCAACTTCCAGCTCTTCACGGGGTAGACATCCCGAGGATCAGCTGATTCGGTACGGCCATCAACCAAGATATAGCCGCCATCAAGACCCAAGCGCTTCTGCTCAGACTCAGCCCAGTCAATATCCTTGCGGGGCACGCTGATGTTCAGGGCTGGGGAGGGCTGATGAATATCTAGGCCCGTGAGCAGGTCATGGAACATGTCTGCTTTGTACTGCCCCGTTTTCTGCTCAATGGTTTGAGTCAAGAAGGGGTTAGCGGGACCGTTGTAGGCAATGCGGTTGGGGATGCCGGTCAGCCACAACACGAGGCCAATGCCCCAGCTGTTGTTGAGGGAAAGGACGGCATCGTACTCTTTCTCACGCATGACCCCGAGCAGGTTGCCCCAGTCGGCCAGGCTGTTGCGATCGCCAAAATCAAAGGCCGTGGCCTTCTCAGTATCTTGACAAACGCGATAAGCCCCAACGGATTGGGGTTCTGTGATCACGTCGATGTGAGCATTGGGATACAACCGTTGGATGTTGCTCAACGTCGGAAAGAACAGAAATTGGTCGCTAATCCCGCCGGGGACAAGGGCCAGGGTGCGCATGATAAAAGAGCTTTTTCTATACCACTTTCCATTCTACTATCGCAGCTGCAAGTCTTGACTGATGAGGGCCAGAGGATTTGTGACGATACAGGAGTATGAACCTGTGTAATGGAGCAAATACATTGGGAAAGTTGCCCCTGGAAGGCGCTAGCCTGGCTGTCGTGAAGTACACTGCCCTTCGAAATTAATGCTCTCCTTAGGAGTTGTAGTCCGCGATGCATCTACTTATTCCTGCAGCCGGGGTTGGCAAGCGCATGGGGGGCGATCGCAACAAACTCCTACTTCCATTGCTAGACCAAACCATTCTGGGCTGGACCCTGCGAGCCGCTGAGGCTGCCGCATCAATCGAATGGATCGGCATCATCTGTCAGCCCGTGGACCAACCCGATATTAAGCAGACCCTAGACAGTCTGGGGTTAGAGACAACAGTGGCGCTCATTCAAGGCGGTAGCACCCGTCAGGAGTCTGTGTTCAACGGCTTGCAGGGACTACCTGAAACGGCGACCCATGTCTTGATCCATGATGGAGCCAGATGCTTAGCCACGCCGGAGTTGTTTGATCGCTGCACGACTGCTCTAGAGACTTGCGATGGGCTGATTGCGGCAGTCACCGTGAAAGACACCATCAAGGTGGTGGATGACCAGCAGCGGATTGAATCGACACCGGACCGCAGCCGCCTTTGGGCCGCGCAGACGCCCCAGGGTTTTGCAGTGCAGCGTCTGAAGGACTGTCACCAGCGGGGCAAGGATGAGGGGCTGGAGGTGACGGATGATGCGGCACTGTTCGAGGCCTGCGGCTTGCCGGTGCAGATTGTGCCGGGGGAGGAGACGAATTTGAAGGTGACGACGCCGGTTGATTTAGCGATCGCTGAGTTTATTTTGCGTCAACGCGATCGGGCCTAATAACGTGACATATGATTTCGTTCTATTGATTCTGACCTAGTCTTCTACAAAGTATTGACTGGCTTTTACAAAGCCTAGGAGCGATCGTTTCATTCAATACGAAAAACTCTAACACCGAGTCAAGAACCATGTGTTTTACCCACATTCCATGCTTTAGCTAGCTACGGTATTAGCAAGCGGGGTGATAATTCAGTTTAGATCCCCTGGATGCCTCAATTAGTCAGAGCTGCAGGAGTCATTCTCACCGATGAATTCTGCTGAGGTAGCAGGGGGTCTTTCTAGGTTCTGCCCTGATTCACCGCTCATGGAGAAGGCTATGAAAGTACTACAGTCCGTACTCGATGCCGCACAGTTTGTATTTGATGGGTTCATTGAAATCTTCTCAGATACAGATAACTATCCTATGGTTGGCTTTCAGCCCTATGAGGGAGAAATTTATTAATTCCTTGAATGCTTTTAGCCTGTTAGTTTAACGTTTTTTAACGACGTTTCTTCTTCTAGTTTTACTTGAAGCTATTGAAGAAATGAATCGTTTTGCTTTCTTTTGTGTAACCCAAAGGAGTGAGTTCTATCAGAATTCACTCCTTTTTTGATGATGTTTTTTTGAGTATCTACAGTTTTGCCTGATGAAGGCTGGGGGCTTAGGCTGGGGCTTGTTTTTGACTGTGGCAGTCTTGGCAAAGGCCGTAGAACTCTAGGGTGTGGTAGTAGATTTCAAATTGATGGGATTGGCTGAGTTCTTGTTCTAGGGCATGGACCGGACAGTCGGCGATGGGGATGGATTTGCTGCATTGCAGGCAGGTGAGGTGGTGCCGGTCCTCTTTCATGGTGCTGTAAAGGGATTCACCGCTGGCGAGGGTGCGGACTTGGATGATGCCTTCGAGTTTGAGGGCTTCGAGGGCGCGGTAGACGGTGGCGAGGCCCATGGATTGGTCGCGATCGCGCAGTTCAGAGTAGAGGTCTTGGGCGGAGATCTCTTGGTTGAGGGTTTTGAGGCATTGGAGGGCGCGCTCTTGGTTGCGGGTGCGGCTGGCCATGGTGGTGGGTTGGGCTGGGAGTCGAGGCTATGGTTATTCTCTATTTTAGGGCTTTGGTTGGACTGGCTGGGTTTAGGCTTGGCAGGGCGGGTTTGGTTGAGGGTTTTGAGAGGAGAATCAAGGCACTTTGGCTAAACCCGCCCGTGCGGTTTTGGGGCTTCGTTTGGGGATTTTGGGGTCTTGTCAGTTGGGGCGGGTTTGGCCGTGATTCGTTCCTCTATTCAGCAATATCGCAATCAAAACCCGCCCTAGCTAGGATTAGGCTTGGCGAGGGCGGGTTTGGGTTTCGTTGGGGCGGGTTTAGCAGTGATTTATCTCTATCTTCAGCGATATCGCGCTCAAAACCCGCCCTGGCCAGGCCTATGGCTTCTTCTAGGCTATGACTTCAGCGCTCAACGCGAAAAATAAACTTAAATCGATCGCAGTAATCCAAACATTCCAACAAATTGCTGTAAGTCTCAATCACCTGTTCAAATCCCAAACGATTGCCCAAGGTCGCGGTATACCCCTTAGGGCGATCAGCTTTCGCGTTTTCCTGGGCTTCTTGCAGGAGCCAGGCGAGGGTGTTGCGATCGCTCTTAAGGTTACAGGCGGTCAATCCAGGCTGGCTGCTAAATGGCACGGCTTTGGGGCGACGACCGGGAAAGCCAGGAATGAGGAGGGGGGATTCAAGCCAGCCCAGGAGATCAGGGTCAACGCTGCCGCTGAAGCGGATGATGTCTTGATGGACGCGGCGGTTGATTTTGTCAGGGATGGGGACGATTTTGCGATCGCCGCCTTGGCTAAGTACGCGGTAAACCACGCCCCCAATGACTTCGTGGAAGAGGGGCATGAGGTCGAGGCCAGCGAATTCGAACAGAAGGTCAATCTGAGCCTGTTCGTCTAAAGGGCCGTTTAAGTATGGGGATGTGGTGATGAGCGGGAGTAGCCCTGGCCCATATGCGGCTCCCATGGTCAATTCTCTGGGCTAATGCTCGGGGTGCGGTGGTGATGCAGTGAGGCTCGTCCATTCCAGGGATGAACGGTCTTGAGGATAGCATGGCGATTGCGCCCCAAGCTTGCAAAGAAATTGCATCAAATCCGCTGCTGCGGAGGGTTCAACCCTGACATCAATGAAGAGATGCCCCACCCAATTGTCGAGGTTGCGGTAGGGGAAGGATCCCCCTTCCCTCTACCAGCCCAAGCACCGCTTCAGAAACGCAGGATTTCAGGAATATAACCCTCGGCATGGGGAGTCGTTTCCCAAACGATTCCTTCGCCAGGGGCAAGTTGAAGATCAATATAGAGGTTGTCCTGCTGAATCTCGGCCCGATCCTCGTTGCCTTCAAAGTCCTGCAGGTTTTCACTAAAGATCCGCAGCGCCCAACCCGCTTGAACCTGGCTACCATCCACGCCACGCAGCTCAATGCGCCAGCGGTTCGCTTCCAAATCAAGCGCAATGCAATTGAGCTGATAAGCATCGCCTTCGATCATCAGGGAGCGACCGATCGCCAAAGCATTGCCCTGTTCATCCACAGCTCCTTCTGCCGTGGCTAAGCTACGGACACCGGCGGTGGCAGGTACCAAGCTAGGAGCAGCATTGGACCAGCCCTCGTTCAAGCCTAGATTAGATAAACCATTACGCACCCAGTCTACGATGGAGCGCTGGGCAGGCTCGCCGCGACGACGCTCGGCTAGGCGCTGCTGCCAACCGCCATGGGCGAGAAGAGCAGCCCAGCGCTCAAAGGAAATATTGAGGCGAGGCTCCAGTTGCTCAGGGTTAGCCAAGCGTTCGATCAAGCTATCAGCAGCTTCCACAGAAAGCTCAGGCAGTTCAATCGTTGCGGCTTGAGTTTCCGGTGCTGCCTCTAGGCTGAGGGCGAGCAGGCCTAAATCTCCCAGCCAAGATTCTTGGGGCAGGCTGTAGGTGCGCTGGTTTAGGTCAAGCTGACCTTGGGCTTTGAGGCGTTGTTGGGTGGTAAAGCCTACGAGGCGAACGCTAGCTTCGTTGGGCATCGCATCAGGATTAACCTGGGCAGCAAGGAAGTAGTCCGCCACCATGGCCGGGCTATCAACCCATTCCTGGGGGACGGTCCATTCCTCTAGGTCCAGCTGTTCTTCCGCCAGGATGACGAGGCGACGAGGTTGGCGCTTAGTACCAATCTGCACAACGCTGCCATTCACCAATTCCCACTGGTTCTTTGCCGCTGCCGCGTTGAAGCGGGGAGTCATCTCTTCTTCGGTGAGCCAGGGCAAGATGGCGGCGATCGCCAATCCATTCAAATAAGCGGTCCAACGGCTAACGGGCGTTGCGAAGGACTGGCTGCCCGCCCAGATGCGATCGCGCTGGGTCGCGGCCACCTCTAGGTGAAGTTGACCGGAATCAATTAGAGCAGTGGTGAAGGACATAGTGGAAACCCAGGGAATGGCAAGAGAGAGAAAAGAGGTTGTGGGTCAGGACTGTAGTTATTCGCTAGGCTCGGTCGCATTTGTAGAGAAATGCTGCTGAAGCCATTCATCGAGAACGCTGCTGACAGTACTCAGTAGGTCCAGGTCTGGGCCAGTATGCAAATTGTCTACGTCTGCCGACGACATTTGTTCCGCAGACCAAGCCGCCAGCTTTTTGACCATGCCCTGGCGGATGCGGCTGAGCTTGCGGGAAACCGTGTATTGCTTGATATCCAGGGCTTTGGCCATTTCCTGCTGGGTCAGGCCGTCACGGTAGTAAAAGCCCAGTAATTTTCGAGCATCATCATCCAGCTCTCCTAATAGTTGAGCCAATACATCGCCGAGGGCTTGGCGCTGTTGCTGCCGCTCGGTCTGGGCTTCGATCTCCACCAAGCTATCCATGGGCGACAGCTCGTTGGTTTCTGGCAGGCTATCGATAAACTCCGTTTCTTGGCCCGCTCGCTGGGCGTTGACGGAAACCTGAGTGGGGTAGAGGTATTGGCGAGCCGCTTTGGCAGTGGTGAGGAGCCAGGTTTCAATGTCCTCGGCATTGGCATCAGGATGATCTGGGCTGAGCTGCTCGCGCTTTTGGGCCTTATAGTAAGCTGCTATTTTTGCCAGGGTTTCGCCATCGGGCTTGGTCAGCTTGCGGGTGCCTGTGGCTTGGTGGGGCACGTAGTGGAGCTTGAAACCCTGCCAGGTCAGCACATAGCTCTGGGTGGTGGTTTCGCCCAGCCCTTGGAGTAGCAATGCTTCAGTCAGGCGCTTTTTACTCAGCTTGCGCAGCAGTCCCCAGTCCGTACAGATATCCACCTCATTGCGCTGGCGTAGGGTCTCGCGAATAAGGCTGGCAAAAGCGGCATTGGCGTAGGTCGCGAAGTCGGAGCCGTAGGCTGAGTCGAAGCCTTTGAGGATTTTATTGAACTGGGAAATTGCCAGTTGAAAGCAGTCCGAGAGCCCATAGGGCAAATTCTTAAACCTTGTGACAGTTTTGTGAGCGGCCCAGTAACAACCGTCCTGCACAAAGGCTGCGAGGTGATTTTGGGGGAGTTGCTGGGTGGGGTTGAGCTGAACTGTCAGTTTGTCCGCTGATTCCTTGGGCCGATGCTTGAGCCACTGCTTATGCCAGTAAAGCGCCCAGAAGTTTTCTTCTTGTTGAGCTTTCTGGCTTTCTAGACGGCGCTCCATGCTGCGGCGCAGGCGAGGGTCGGCCAGCCAGGGGCGGGGGCGATCGCCTTCAAATTGCAGAAATGTCGAAAATTGCTCGACCAAATTGCGACGGGACGGCATGGGCTGCTGCGGGAATGGCTGTTATGAGATTAAACGCAAAGGCCCAGAATCGGCGGCTTTTCAACGGTTTTGTAAAGGGTCACTCATCTTGCATACATTTTAGGGAGAAACATTCACGACCCTCAGTTGGTCATGGGGCAATAGCCCCGGCCTTAGCCTTGAAAACATCGGCTAACATAGGGCTGAATCGGAAAATCCGCCATCAAAGGATTTTGCCGCAACCCATAACCCCCAGGGGTGACGTTTACCCAGAGTGACCATGAAAAAAATCCTGCTTCCCCTAGCAGCCTTGGCCCTGCTATCCACCCCTCAAAAAGCCTTTGGCCATGCGGTGGAAACCAACTTCCTGTTTGAGGATGAGCTGCAAATTCAAACGCTGTTCAGCCACGGCGAGCCCCTGACGGATGCAAAAGTTCAGGTCTTCTCCCCTGAGAACCCCGAACAGCCCTGGCTAGAAGGCAAGACTGACGAAGAAGGCCGCTTCTCCTTCGCCCCTGACACCGAGCTCCCCGGCGACTGGGAAATCGTCATCCAAGAGAAAGGCCATGGCGACATGCTCACCGTTCCCGTGGATGCCCAGGGCGTTGATGTCGAGCTCATCAGCGACGCAGGCGAGGTCCATATGCATTACATGACAGGCCCTCTAACCTTTGTGGGTGCTGTGGTGGCAGGTGGCGCTTTTGCCCTGCGCAAACGCGTGAAGGCACTGCTGGGCTAACAACCGCATACGCCATGGTTACGTGGCAGCCCGATGATTAAAACAAAGAAGGGAGAAACTGGCTTAATACTGCCGGTTTCTCCCTTCTTTATTACTTTGGGGCTTCTGGCTTGCATCCAGCGCCTCTGCATAATCGGAAATACTCAAAAAAAAAGCGACCCTTTCGGGTCGCCTTAATGACTTAATACTCCCAGCCGAAACTAAGAGACATCAAGCCGCACACTAAACAGTTGCAGCTTTCTTCGCGACTTGGTTAAGTTCGCCTGCGGCGTACTTAACAGCGAAAATGTCTACTGACTGCTGCTTAATCTTACTAGCATTTCCGGCAGCCCAGAACTTCTCATAGCGATCTGCGCAAACCTGTTTCATGTACTTGATAGAAGGCTTCATGAAGTGGCGAGGATCGAAGTTCTTAGGATCCGCAGTTGCAGCTTCACGAATAGCGGCGGTGATAGCCAGGCGGTTATCGGTATCGATGTTCACCTTGCGCACACCAGACTTGATGCCCTTCTGGATTTCCTCAACGGGAACGCCATAGGTCTCAGGAATCGCACCACCGTGAGCATTGATGATTTCAATCCACTTCTGAGGAACAGAAGAAGAACCATGCATTACCAAGTGGGTGTTGGGCAGGCGATCGTGGATCTCCTGGATGCGGCTGATGGCCAGAATTTCACCTGTAGGCTTACGGGTGAACTTGTAAGCGCCGTGGCTGGTGCCGATGGCAACTGCCAAAGCATCCACCTGAGTGGATTCAACAAACTGAACTGCTTCGTCGGGGTCGGTGAGAAGCTGCTCTTTGTCGAGCTTGCCTTCAAAACCGTGGCCGTCTTCAGCTTCGCCTTGGCCGGTCTCCAAGGAGCCCAAGCAACCCAGCTCACCCTCAACACTGGCGCCGATTGCGTGAGCAACCTTCACAACTTCGGAGGTAACAGCAACGTTGTACTCGAAGCTAGCGGGGGTCTTGGCGTCTTCCTGCAAGGAACCATCCATCATTACGGAGGTGAAGCCGTTCTTGATAGCGGAATAGCAGGTCGCAGGGCCGTTGCCGTGATCCTGGTGCATTACCACAGGAATATGGGGGTAGCTTTCCACAGCAGCCAACACGAGGTGGCGCAGGAAGTGCTCACCCGCGTAGCTACGAGCACCACGAGAAGCTTGAAGGATAACGGGGCTGTCGGTCTCGTCCGCAGCCTGCATGATCGCGATGATCTGCTCTAGGTTGTTGACGTTGAAAGCAGGAATGCCGTAGCCGTTTTCTGCAGCATGGTCCAACAAAAGCCGCAATGGGACGAGCGCCATATCGAAATCCTCCTAGGAGTTACCTTTAGCAAACTTATTTTAAGATGCTTTCATTAATCTTAAGGTAATGCCTGGCACTAGTAAATCTAAAGACTTTTACCAGGGATCACTTTTACTAATGAAAGCTAGACACACAAAAGGCTGCCTCTATTAGTGAGAGACAGCCTTTTGAGGCATGGGTCGCCTGGGATTCGAACCCAGGACCAGTCGGTTAAAAGCCGAATGCTCTACCACTGAGCTAGCGACCCTCAAGTGGGGGTCTTCGTCCACGCCTTTGGTAGATTATCACAGTTGCTCACCCTCGCAAGGGGCAGCGTCAAAAAAACTCTCTAAGACAGAAGCAGAGATGAGATGTAAGCCTTTACTGGCAAGGACTTACAGACTTGAAAAATCACATTTTTTTGAAGCGATACACAAGCAAAATTCTCTTCTCAATAGATAGAGGAGTCAGTCACTTATGCTCAGCCAGGCTGAGATTTCATTCATTTCGCTGACTGCGATTTGGTTCACAAGCCTAGCCCGTGATGATCTAGGTCGCCTAATCACCACTTTAGGTTCGGACTCAAGGCCTAAAACCTGGAGGGCGATCGCAAGTCATCATCCTCGTTCTAGCCCAACGCCCAGCGAATTCAGCCACCAAACTACTCTGGCAACAGTGCATCGATCTGCTCGTTGTAGCCCAGCATCAACTTGCGCTGCTCCACTGGATTAACCGCAAAATTGATTTCTGCGGTCGAGAGTTCAGCTTGCAGCTCCGCCAGCTTTTCAGGGTTTCGGCTAATTTCAATCTTGCTGAGGGTCTCGCTGGCGAGGCGTAGCTGAGTATTGGCGTTACCAAAATTACGCTGCTCTAGCTCATCAATGCCCTCTAGCAGACGCAGCTGAACCTGGGCATAGTCGCTGCGAGCTTCTGCAGCAGCGACCTTGGCATTGGCTTCGCTGAGCTGGGTCTCGACATTTTCTAGGGCCGCAGCTTTGTCCGTGCGGGCTTGCTTGACCTGAAGGTTGCTTTGGAGGCGTCCGACGCCGTAGCCCAGGCCACCACTAATGGCGATTAATAAGAGAGCAGAGAGGAAGGTTTTCACTTTGGCCATAAAGCCATTTCCTTTGCGCTCCACGGTGCCGCTTTGAGTCGCCTCAACCGCTGCTTCCCCGCGAGAATCAGCCTTAGGACTGGATGATTCTGCCTTTGGGGAGCTGTTTGGGGGGCTATCTTCGGGGGTCTGCATCACTCTACTCCTCAAGGCTGGGAACGCTGGATGGTCCAGATTTTGCCTATAAGCTATCACCTAGCGATAGATTCGAGCTGATTTACCGCCAATTCTTTAGCGTTACAGGCTGTTCACAGACAAATTGAAGAAGGGTTTGATTGAATTCCCTAGCCCTAGCAGCGAGAATGGATGGGGGCTACTTTACAGGTACAGGCAGGGATGGAAGCAGCGGCACAGGCAGAACAGCAGTCAGCAGAGGCCCTGGTAGAGCAAACGATCGCCTACATCCGAGCCGACGGTAAAGCCCCAGACCGGCAAGAAACTGTCAATATTTTGCTGGCCCAGGAGAAAGCCGCCCGAGCCGCCCGTCAGCCCATTCGCTTGGCGCAGCTCACGGGCCATTGGCGACTAACCTTTATCACTGGAACGAAGAAGTCTCGCCAGCGGGCGGGGGTTGCCCTGGGAGCGGGGCGCTTTTTGCCGAACTGGATCAAGATTGCCATTGCCTATGATGCGATGGGACCAGACTCCGATGAAGTAACGCCAGACCCCGTGGGAACCGTCGAAAATCGCGTCGGGTTTGCCGGGGTTGATCTGAGGGTTGCCGGGCCAATCCAGCTTTATCCCCAGCGTCGCGTGCTGGCCTTCGACTTCATAAAAGTGCGGTTTGCCCTGGCGGGAGTGAAGCTATTTGACGACTATGTTAGAGGTGGCGCAGCCCGAGAGAAGGCGTTTGCCCAAAAATCAATGCGGGACCAGGCCTTTTTCACCTATTTCTGGGTGACGGAGGATTTTATCGCCGCGCGGGGTCGAGGCGGGGGGTTGGCTATTTGGATTCGAGAGCAGCCCTAGGCTCAGAAACCATTGCTCGATCAGCAGTTGCTCAATCCGCTGCCAGCAGTTGCTCATTCACAAGTTGCTCAATCACCCATCGCCCAATCAGAAAGGAACGGCAATGCGAGCCAAAATTCGCGATACAGAGATTTACTTTGATGTGGATGGCGCGGGCCTCGTGCCTCGGGGCGATCGCATGGTGGAAAAGCCCGTTGCTTTCCTAGTCCATGGTGGCCCCGGCGCAGATCACAGCAGCTATAAGCCCAGTTTTTTCCCGCTGAGCGATCGCATGCAGCTGGTCTACTTTGACCACCGGGGACAGGGGCGATCGGCAAGGGGACCGAGGGAGAGCTACACCCTCGACAACAATGTTGAAGATATGGAAGCCCTGCGGGCTCACCTCGGCCTGGAGCAAATCGTGGTTATTGGTGGCTCCTATGGCGGCATGGTGGCCCAGGCCTATGCCAGTCGCTATCCCCAGCGCGTCTCCCAGCTGATTATTTATGCCACCGTGCCCGACGGCCGCTTTCTCCCCCAGGCCCAAACCATTCTCAAAGAGCGGGGCACAGCGGAACAAGTTGCCATTGCGCAGCACCTCTGGGAGGGGAGCTTTCGCGATGAAGCCCATTTACAGGAATACTTTCGCCTCCTGGCACCGATGTATTCCCGCAGCTATAAAGCAGACCAGGCCAATGTCGGCGTGCATCGAGCGGTTTTATCTGTCGATGCTATTAATGAGGCGTTTTCAGGCTTTCTAAAGACCTTCGACCTGAAGCCAGAGCTGGGAAAGATTACAGCCCCAACGTTGGTGATCGCAGGGCGTCATGACTGGATTTGTCAGCCCCAATTTTCGGTGGAAATTGCGGACTTGATTCCCCATGCGGATCTGCGAATTTTTGAGCGCAGCGGTCACTCGATTCGGAGCGACGAGCTGAACATGCTGCTGGACGCGATCGCTGGATTTATCGTCTATAACGCCCCGTAGTTTCTCGTCGGCCACAGCTCATGCGATGACGCTCCGTCCCATGGCAGACCGTCAGAGAGCCAACTTCGGAAGGCCCATGGAGCTTACTGGTCAGACTTTAGCAAGCGACAAACCTAGTAGATCTACATAGCCAATATCAGGATGTTTTCAGTATTAGAGCGTCATCTTTGAAGATATAATCCTCACAGGCATGGACATTTTGCCGAGTATATGCGTGATTTATCCGTGAAATTACACAGACACTTCCCTGTGAACTCTCTATGGTTGTTCCCCTAAAGCGAGAGAACGAAAAGCAGTTTTCGACCTTCGTTAACATTGTTGACGATAATTTTGGAAGTTGGATTGAAGATCGCAGCTTGAAGCGAAGCATGGACAGGCAGCAGTCACTGTTTCCCAAAGACCTAGAAACTTCTTTTCCGGTCAATGCCTGGGTGACCCATTGGCATCAGACTTGGAAACAGCAGCAAGCGAAGTTACCGCGTTACCACCTCTACGCTTACTTACAAGAGCCTTGCTACTGGAGCGCCCAAAAAATATCCAGCCGCTTCAATACAACCAGCTTTGGCTTAGCCGATTGCTTCCAGGCCGCTTTTGAGAAAAGCGACAAAGTGCTCCAGGGCTTTGACCCTGGGCTTGGTCCTTCGCTTTCAACCTATGCCGGTCGTGCATTTTCGAATGCGATTCACGATGCACTGGCAAACAACCAGGAGGTTCAAATTGCCTCTGAGTTATCGCTATTGCAGCGTTGTACCCGCAAGCGTTTGGGCAAAGCCCTCGCGGTGGCGGGCCTTTCTGAAGATCTGCAAGCCATTAACCAGGCCGCTTGGCAGAGCTTTAAGGACTTTTATTTTCCCAAAACCACAGCGGCCAAGACGCTCGACAGTCTCGCTCCAGAAGATTGGGTGGCAATGCTCGCGAAGTACGACCTGCTGCGAGAACAGCAAAATCTGCCTAAAGCCAGTGAAGCGCTTCTGCAAGAGTGGTTGGGGAAATGTGTACTTCACCTACGTCACTACACCGCTCCCCGCCCTATCTCCCTCAATGCCAGCATGGATGATTGCGGAGAGCTGATAGATACGTTGCAGGATGGCAGTGAAGCATCCATGACGCAACTGATGGCTCAGGAGCTAGAAGCGACTCAACAAAAGCAGCAACAGAAAATTAATGCCGTTTTGCAATCAGGGCTCTCCAAATTAAATCCCGCTCACCAGCAATTACTACAGTTTTACTATGGTGATCAGTTGACGCAGCAAGAAATCGCAGTTCAACTCAAGAGCAAGCAATACAAAGTTTCGCGCCAACTCAGGGCTGCAAGAAAAGCATTGCTAACCGTTCTAGTGACCTGGATCCAAGATGAGTTGCATATGTCTTGCAAAGCCACAGTACTAAACAGCATGACTGCAAATTTAGACGGCTGGCTTAAGGTCCAGTTCTCGGGAGAGCACAATCAGCATGTTGATGTTTAATGACCTCCAACGACCCTATCTTGCTATTCCCGAACTGGCTCGGGAGAAAAGCTGGCTTGAAAGTATCAATCTCTCCCTGTTGGAACATCGCTGGAACCATTATCTCAATCAACTCACCCTGGCCACGGTTCTGCCTTGGCTCGAAGCTCAAGGCAGTGACGAGGCTCTAATCTCTGCGCAGTCTAGCGATCGCATTTTTCCCAATCCTGAAACTGCGGCTCAACAGTGGCAGTGGGTTACGGGGACGGCTGTGGCCATTCATGACAGGCGATTGATCGTCATTCCCACGGATAACTGGGATGCCAGTGAATTCAAGGTTCCCCAAGAGTGGGTCGATATTCCGACTTGGCAGGGGGATTACTATTTGATGGTGCAGCTCAATCCAGAAGCGGGACAGCTGCAACTTCGAGGATATATCAACCACCGGCAGCTCAAGCAGGAGGGCCACTACGACGAAGGCGATCGCACCTACTGGGTCAGCGAAGAAGCCCTTGTCCAAGACATCGACCTGCTGTGGGTTATGGCAGAACTGGAACCTCTGGCAGAGCGCCAGGCCGATCTGGCTCCCTTGGCTCCCCTTTCACGACACCAAGCGGGCGCCTGGATTCAACAATTGGCTCAACAACTCCAGACTGCGTCAGCCTCCTCTATCCAGCGTTCTCCTCGACTCGCATTGCCCTTTCAAACCTGGGCAGGTATTCTCAGCAATCCGCAGTTACGGAGCTTGCTAGCCCAGGCTATCCCCAGCAGTATCGAGCCTGATTCTCCTCCTTACGCTCAGCTCAGCCAATGGCTCCAAGGCAATTTTGAAGCCGCTTGGCAATCCTTGGATCAGTTTTCCCCTTCAACCCCAACTTGGGGATTGAGGAACATACCTGCCCAATCCATTTCCCGTGGGAAACGCGTTGCATTAAGCGGAATCAACCCGGCTCTATCCCTGTGGACTACCGTCACAGCGGAAATGGACGGCAGGATGAAAGTATTAGTGCAGCTACGTCACCAGACCGATTCCCCCGATGGACTCGTCATGCAGCCCTTGCCCCCTGGAATTGAGCTGCGCTTGATTACGCCAGAAGAGGAATCGCTGCAAGTTGTAAAAGCTCAGCAGCAAGACGACTATATTCAGCTGAAGCGGTTTAAAGTTTTACCGAAACAGGCTTTCACAGTTGAGGTCCGTCTAGGCAATCAAACGGTGCGAGAGCAATTTCAAGCTTAGGTCCTCCCAATTGAGAAATGACTCACCGCCCAGGTCAAGCTGAGTGATTGCGGTGGCTGTATTTAGGCCACTTGCGACTCATCTCACTGCCTAGGGTTCTTAGAGTTGACAGACTAACTAAGTCTGGCGGGTGCGTTTAGCGCCATGGCTCAACCTAGCCCCCCATCCACAGCGAAGCTTAGAACCGTGGAGATGAAGGAGCAGTAGATGGAATCGGGACAATCCAGCAGCGATAATGCCTTCCTGGGCCAGGAGCCTAAGGTCATTCTCAATTTTGGGAATGGCACCTGTGACACTGGATTTACTTCCGTTACAGCTCAGATTTGGCAGGGCGATAGTCCTGCTCCCTCCCAGGTGGTGGGTGCCTTGCCGGGGGCGGCCCAATTGGCCAAGGATTTTCAACATTGGCAGAAGCTGTATCGGCTATTGCCCGGCAACTTGCCTCGCTGGTGGGGATATCGCTCCAGCAACGGCTTTGAGGTGGATGAAGATGACATCACGAATGTCTCCTCCAGTGAGTTTCGTCGGCTGAGTGACCACTTGGAGCAACAGCTCAATGCTTGGCTAGATGCAGATAGCTTTCGCCCCATTGATCGGCAATTGCGGACCTTAATTTCTCCTAAAAGTCCGCTACGAATCATGCTGGTCGCCCAGGACCAGCAATTGCTGCGTTTACCTTGGTGTCGCTGGACGCTATTGGAGGACTATCCCAAGGCAGAAATTGCCCTCAGCCCGACTAATTATGGACGTTCTATTAAAACAGAGCTCCCTAAGGAGCAGGGCATCAAAATCCTGGGTGTATTGGGCAATGGAGAAGGCATCGACCTGGAAACCGATCGCCAACTCATCGAAGCCCTACCAGAGGTTAAGGCAAAATTTTTACGCCAACCCAGTTGGCAAGAACTGAGTGAATCCCTCTGGTCAGAACATTGGGATATTCTCTTCTTTGCTGGCCATAGCTCCAGCGATGAGACCGGTTATATCCAGCTCAGTCCCACCGAAAAGCTCAGCGTTGCACAGCTCAAAAATGGGTTAAAAAAGGCGATTGAAGCAGGGTTACAGCTTGCTATTCTCAACTCTTGTGATGGGCTGGGACTAGCCTGGGAGCTCGCGGACTTGAAAATTCCCCAGGTCATTGCCATGGGTGAGCCCGTGGCCGATCCTGTGGCTCAAGAATTTTTAAAGTACTTCCTCAAGGCCTTTTCGAGCCATCAAACGCTGTATCAATCAGTGCGGGATGCGCGCGAGAAGCTTCAGCCCAAGGAAGCGGTACATTGCTGTGCTTCTTGGCTGCCCGTGATTGTGCAAAACCCAGCCGAACAGCCTCCCACTTGGCGATCGCTCAGCCAAGGTTCGATAGCCGCGATAGAAACTCAGGCTGTAACTCAGACTCCAGCTCAGACTGTGACTCAGGCTGCGGCTCCGGATTTAACCACAGCTGACACCGCCACGATCGCGACAGCTCCCCCGACAACCGTTCCCTCCCCAGCAACTCCCACTCCCACAGCGCCAGAGCGATCGTCTTGGCGCTCCCGACTCTCAAAGCTGCGTGTTCCCTTGCTCAGCACCTTGGGCGCGACAGCGGTGGTCTTGGGTCTCGGTGTTTCGGGACGGTTAATGCCCCTAGAGCTGTGGGCCTTTGACCAGTTGATGCGCTTACGCCCCAGTGAAGGTCCCGATCCTCGTCTCCTGGTCATCACCATTGATGAAACAGATATTCAGAATCAAGCCCTAGCGGAGCGAGAAGTCTCTTTATCCGACCAATCCCTCAACCGGCTCTTGGTCTTTTTAAGGGAGTCTGGCGCCAACATGGTTGGAATCGATCTCTATCGAGATTTCCCAGTGAGTGAGCAGGCTTTGCCACTCATTGAAGAGTTCAAGTATCCCAATGTGATTGGCATTTGCAAGGGACGTGACCCAACGGTGGATAAGACTGGCATTGCACCGCCACCTAAGCTGGATCCTCGGCAAGTTGGCTTTAGTGATTTTGTCACGGATTCTGATGGGGTACTGCGGCGGCAAATTATCTCGATGACGCCTGATGTCACGGCCGCTTGTCGAGCCAATTATTCCTTTTCGAGTCAAATCGTTTTTCGTTACTTAGCCCAGCAAAAGATTGAGATTAGCAGGGACGAGAACGATCATTTACAGCTGGGGAATCAGACTTTTATCCCGTTACAGCCCAACAGTGGGGGCTATGAATCAATCGATGCCCAGGGGAGTCAAATTATGATTAATTACCGCGCTCTCCAAGATCCCGAAAGCATTGCCGCTCAAGCTTCTTTGCAACAGGTTCTTGAGGGTAAATTAAGCCCAGAAGCCGTACGCGATCGCATTGTTTTAATTGGTGTTGTGGCCCCCAGTAACGGCGACTTTTGGGCAACGCCCTACGGCAGTAGTACGCCTGAAGAAGTGTCCGGGGTCTTTATTCATGCCCATCTGATTAGCCAAATGCTAGGGGCGGTTCTAGACGATCGGCCCCTGATTGGGTCATGGCCTCAACGGGGCGAAGGCATTTGGCTTTTGGCATGGGCCTCCCTGGGGAGCATTTGTGTCATGCGGGTGGGCGGCTCATTGAAGGCCTTAATTTTGTGGGGCGGCAGTTGTATGGTGCTGCTCACGGGCTTGAGCTGGATGCTGCTGCTCCAAGGCGGATGGGTGCCATTGGTGCCTGCTGCAATGGGATTTTCCATTGCAGCGATCGCGACTTTGGCCTTCTTGCAGCCTGGCTCTCTGCCTAGCTCTCTGCCTGACTCTGTGAAGAAATAGCCAAGGCATTGCCCACCGCTAGCTCGATTAACTAGCTCCATTCAAACAGTTCAATTCACTCTTCACTTTTACCCATGTATTCAAATTCATCCTAGCGACCTTGAGTCGCTGATATTCAAAAGGATTCGCGTTGCTGAATTTGACTCTTAGGCCTCATTGCTGAAAGGCAACGATGGCCGTCAACAACGCATCCAGTAGAACGCGCCAACAACCGCTCTAGCGGATGTTTTGACCGCTGTATTTCCTAATGTTGTACTCACCCCCATTTTTTATGAATAGTGTGTTTTCCAAACCTTGTGTTCCCAATCTCCGATCGCTGAGTTCTCTCAGCCTTGGCTGGCTCTGTCTCTCTGGGTTAATGCTGGCCCCTGATGCGATCGCGCAACCCCAGCCAACCCAGTCAAGTTCAAGCCAGCTGCTTGATTTTGTCCCGCCCCCTGCACCCAAAGATGAAGGTGCTCCCAAAGGCCGTCGCCAGGGGGGAGCCAGCCGAGGCTCTTGCAAAAACTACGAAAAGCTCACTGCACTCGTCCCCATTCAAGATGAAGTGGTGAGGGGACTGACCCAATCGCCCAACCCCACGCTGTGGTTTTATTTGCCCGCCCCGGTGAGCAAGGACTTAGAAGTAGAATTTGTCTTGCAAGACCAAAACGATGACTTTGTCTATCACACTGACCTAAGCTTCGACACGGATGCAGCGGGCATTGTCTCGGTTTCTGTTGAGGATGCCGAGCCTGCGCTCCAAGCGGGGGAAAGTTATCAGTGGACGCTGTCCCTCGATTGCAGTCCTTCTGTCTCGGTTTACGTCAGTGGTCGCCTGGAATCGGTTGCGCCTGTCTCGTCGGTTCAAGGGTTATCGCCCTTTGAGCAGGCCGCCCAAGCAGCCCAGGATGGTATCTGGTTCGACAGTCTGACAGCCCTAGGTGAGCTACGTCAGGCAGAGCCCGATAACCCGAGGTTTCAGCAGGCCTGGATGAATCTGTTGCAACAGATTGACCTCGATGATATTGCATCGAAGCCACTCCTATAGGACAGGCCAAATGGGTTGTGCAGTAGGGCCGCCTGGGGCAAATGTTGACTCAATTTCCCCAGTGAGGGCATCCGCCCAGGCGTTTTTTCACGCCTCAATCGGCTCTTACTGCATAACTGTAGAAGCACGGCAGTATAGAGACCTGTGAGAATACGCAGCGTAATGGCCTGACAATGATGAATTCCACCGCCTTGGACAGTCCCTTAGTGGATGAGTTGCTGGCTTTATTGGCTGTGCTGAGAAGCACAATGCATTGTCTGCAAAATTTAGATCTAAAGTGTCCGCTGCCCTGCGACCAGCCTCTGCCTGCGAAGCAGCTGGAGCCGCTTCAACAGCAGCTGAAGCAGCTCCATCGTGTGGGCTTGAAGCTATCTGCCCGTTGGGAGGGCTTTCAGGATGAAGATGCCTGTAAGACAGAGTTTGTCCAGTCTTTGGCTTGCGAGGTGCGGAATTTCGTCAGTATTGTTTTGAACACAATGGGGACGTTGGAGCGCTATGGCGATCGCTTAGATCCTGCTCGTCGTCTGGCTTTGCTTGCGAGGGTACAAAAGGCGCTGGAGGATTTGACTCATCTTTTGGAAGAGGCGGAAGTCCTGACGAATACTGATGAGGGACAAGCTGAAGCTCAGTTGACTTTGGTAGAGATTGAAAAGCTGTGTAAGCGCATTATTCGCGAGCGGAAAGTGGGTGAGCCCGATCGCCTCATTCGTTTGATCCGCAAGGGGCAAGAGAGGCCTGAGTTGATTGATGAGGGCTGGCTTAGGCAAATTCTAAATAAGGTTTTAGATAATGCGATCGCCTATTCTCCTGACAATAGCATCGTGATTCTGAAGGTGATTTGGAAAGCGAATGAGTTGCAAATTCAAATTCAGGATTTAGGCATTGGCATTCCAGAGGCGGAGCAGGGCAAGATCTTTAAGCCGTTTTATCGAGCAAATAATGCCCGTGAAGTTTCTGGGAGGGGGCTGGGATTGGCGATCGTCCAGCAAGCGATGGCGCATCAAGGAGGGAGCATTCGGGTGTTGAGTACGCTTGGTCAAGGAACAACCGTTACTCTTTCTTTTCCAAAAGCGGGGAGCTTAAAAGAAGCGGTAACACCAGAATATAGCAGTCTAAAAATTACGGCACTTTAGAGTTTCATCTGTTCAAAATGATTAATTAGGGCTACAAGTAGAAGCAACTGCAAAATCAATTGAACCTTCATCTTCCGAGCTAACAAGTTGAACTTTCCCATCTTTCGCGAAAGTCCAAGCGATCGCTTCTTTCAATTTGGGTTGTTCTGCAGGCTGACCTAGGTGGGAAGTACTGGTTGGAGACATGGTCTGTTGCTGTGCCCTGAGAGAGGAGCTAGGCAATGGTTCAAGGTCTTGCCAAAGATTGTCAGCAGCAACAGGGCTCACTGGGTTCGTTGGCAATCCGCCTCTTCCAGTGCGAACAAATCTACCATCCGTTGCTTGCACTACATAGCAACTTGCTGCTAGTTCAGGGGGAGCAAATGTCTCACTTAATTGTACTTGTGTAGAGTCAACTTCAGTTTCAGGAGTGTTAATAGTGACGTTACCATCGACTCCAACTTCTGAGCTAGCACTGATGTCACTATTTGGAGTTCGTTGACCGCTAGTTTGGAATCCTAGAATTCCTTTGGTAATGATGTTGATATTGCCGCCTGCTCCTTCTTCAGCTGTAGCAATGATGTCGTTATTTTCTTGGCGAGCAGCAGCAATAAGCTCGGCGTTAATGGAAACATTTCCTCCTTTCCCTGCTTCTCCGGCTCCGGCTGAGATTCGACTACCTCGGCGCATTATTAGTGCACCGTCAATATCCAAGTTGATGTTTCCTCCCAAAAGTTTGCCTGAGGCTGTGGTGATTGCGGCATCATTGTCTAGTAGAAGTGAGTTGGCTGTGACTTGAATATCTCCGCCTTCAGATGAACTCACTCCCACAACAAAAATACTTCCACCATCTAGAATTCGGAGATCTGCTGTTGTGATTTCTACGGTTCCACCCACTCCGGCTAAACTGCTACGCCCGGAAATCAGGCTCTTGAACTTACCATTAGACGAAAATCCAGCAATTTCTACTAACTCATAAGCGTTAATTTTCCCTAGCGCCCCTGAATCAGTTGTTGTATCTAAACCAAGACGTCCCCCATCTTTAATTCGTAGGATAGAAGTATCAATTAATAAATCTCCAGGTACGCCAGTTGCCCCCGGTATAGGTAAAACTGCGACACTAATTGCAGAAGGATAATTTTCACCAGGATTAGTTCCCACTACTTCTATTTTCTCTGCCTTGATCATCGCATCCCCTCCAACACCACTAAAAGGGCCTAAATTAATAAGTCCACCATCACGAATTTTCAAAAGTTTTGTGTCTATAACCAAGTTGCCACTCTGGCCACTTGAGAAACTTGTAAGGGATATAATCGAACCTGTGAGACCATTCGCAAAAAAATCTGGGTTAACTCCTCCAAATTCAGCTAGCTGCTCAACAACCAATGGATTAACTACTCTTATTAATGGAGCCTGACCCGAAACTTCAACCCATTCAGAGTCCTGAATGGAGATCTTCCCACCGGTTCCTTCTCCTCTTGTTTCAGCTGCAAGAATTCCACCATCTAAAAAACTCACACGCTTAGCAGTAACATTAATATCTGCACCTTTACCACGTCCCCGAGAAGTACTTGACGAAATTCGACTACGCCGGAGAGTTTCGACCAATCCATCATTTGCCAGAGGTCCGTCTAACGAAGCTGTCCCCGTAACTGTAAAGGTATCTGATGCTGTGATGTGAACATCACCAGCAACTTCATTCCCAAAATTATCAACTAAGATACGAGACCCACCAGAGACGATAATGTCTTTACCTCGGATATTAATTGATCCATTATTATTGACTAATTGATCGCCTTCAATACCACTTAAGTCAATTGTGGCGAGCGAGGAAATCTGAATGTCTCGATATGCATTAACGTTTCCATAATCGAAATCAAAAAAATACCCAACCTCACTAGATTTTGCCAGATTCACCAAACTGCCTTCAGCGACTGCACCTAGCTTGACATGGCTTTGAGGCGAAACAATATCGCCTCCAGAAATCCTTATTTCACCACCAATGAGTGCAAGTACTTGATCTGGGTTAACATGCAATCCCCTCCGGTTAGGTGACACATCATTTCGACTTGCTTGATTTACAATTTCGCCAGGATCCTCCCCAAATTGTAATCCTGAGGGAGTACTGAGACTTAGCAAAGATGGGCTATTGACTGGAAATGCGTTAAAAACAGCATTATCACTAAACCTGACCTGTTCAGCTGTCGTCGCGAGGAAAGATCCACCAACATCTAATGCTGCATTGGGCCCAAATATAATCCCATTTGGATTAATCAAAAAAAAGTCGGCAGTGCCATCTACTTGAATCAAGCCGTCAATGTTAGAGAGATAGTTTCCTGTAACTCTGGCAAGCGTGTTCTGAACACCAGGAGTTGACAAAAATACAGCCTTGAAATCAGTAGGAATTGAAAAAAATTTGAAACTGTGAAATAAGTTACTTCCAGATTGAGTTCCTTGATCAATAAGAAATTCTTGGTTATCTACAATCACACGTGTAGGAGTTGGTAATGTATCATCCCCTACGACCTCCTGTGCCAGAAGTGGCTTTAGGCATAAGAATCCGCCTAACCAGGCACTATAAACTAGCCCCAGTCTCAGCATTAGCTTAAGTGCGATCCGACTCTGACTCATCTCAAATGGTTTAAATAGTGTATTTATCTATAGCTTTAAGTTTATTACAGTGAGCTGCAGCGGCGGTCTTAATTCGACCTAAGCTTCTCTCTAAGCTGGTGCTAGCCTAGACTTCACCTAATATGCATATTTGTAAAATTTGATTGGTATTATGGTATCTCCTGATATCTACAAGATGAAGCCATCCTGACTTAATCCTCACAATATAAGACTTTCAGTGGTCATAGTATATCTCATTCAGCATCGAAATATTGTACTTAAAAGTGTGAAACTCTTGCGAAACCTTAGCTTCAAAGAGAACGTGACAGGAACCACTCAAATGCTGCTTTGAACTCCTCTTTCCCTGTCACTTCAATGATTGAGCCATGGGCTGGAACAACGCGGTCAAAATCCCACTTGAGAATTTCTTTGACAGAGCTGGCTATTTTAGCCTTATCATCACTTAGCCATTTTTCGACAAGGGATGGTTTGAGAATTTTATAGCAACCTAGAAGACGGGCGATAATTCGAGTTAAAGTTGGATCATGCTCATCAAAATTGAAGGCCACATCAGCGATGATTAATGTTTTGCTCGGCTTGTGACAGAATACCGTCTCTTTTATGTCTAACACCTGCCAAATGGGTAATGCAGTCTTGAGCCCATCGAATGGAATATATTCCAATGAGCTATCGAAATTTCCAGGTTTATTGAGCAAAGCATCTATTTGAAGATCTGGCCTCTTTTTAGAGAATCCATCTACCCCCCATAGTGTTGCATCAGGATAGAAGCCCTGCATTTCGTTTACATGCAAGTCGTGCAACAACAGATTAGGAACAACGAGGTGTTTTACCTTTCCCAGAGCATCTAGATTTTCACAATCACTCCGATCTATTTTGATAGGAGAAATTAGAACTAATTCACCATTTTCTAGGCGAATAACAGTCATTTTATTACCAACCTCAAGTCCATAGAAACCTAGCTTTTGGGAGGCTATCCAAATATTAGAACCGAGCAAAATGAGATTCATGAAAGCACCTATTTAAGAAGAAGGGGTAAAGCTATAGAGATTTGAATAGCACCCAAGAAAAAATGACTTGGAGCTGACAAATGTTCGTAGAAGGCTGTTACTCTATATCTTTTAAATTGAAAACCACTCATTTTTTATCTATTTGGGAACTTCAAATTCTACTGGACTGGAGTAAAGCATCAAGGCTGATTTTTAGAACAGTCATTCCAAATGAGTTTAAGACAAGCCAAACATTTTTTCACTGGTTGTTGCTTCGCTGCTTAGTCCTTAATTGGAATGACTATAACTTGAAAAATCAAAGCTCCTAACCTGAGGATAGCTTAAGATTTCAATTGATTTTGCTGCTTCTCAACTTCTGTATAAATCTCCTCGAATAGAGTCTCTAATTCTTTCGCAATCTCAGGATCCTTTTTAGAGTGAAACTCTGCTGCTGTAGCAACTTGGTCTTTGAAATCTTGACGCACATCATATTTTCGAGGATTTTGGGGAGATTCAACCTCCTTGAGCCAAGATGTATGAATCGTCATACCTAAATTAAGCTTCTCGTGGCTGATCCTATATAGCGGACCTTGCTTCAAATCCAGAGCATTAAAGATCCAAAACTCTGTATTACGAGACCAAGAATTAGGGCTACCGATGTGTTCTCCAACTGAGATCGCATTAGAGGAGTAGTTTACAGCACAAATGATATAGCCCTCTGATGAATTGGTATCTCCATTCTTGGGAATAAATTGTGGTGAATTACCAAAGCAGGCCACACCATCAATAATAGGAAATTGATAAGAGTCAATAACAGAGACAGTGGGCTCTTTCTCATCTCGATTGATATGAATTCTGCAGATGGATGTCGGCAATCCAGCATTTACTCCGGCCTTGAATTTTTCCAGTTCCTGCGGTCTTCCATCATAGCGATGTTTATAAAGCTCATAAACAGATTCTGAAAGTGTTTCTGGCCATACCCCAAAACTTGTCCAATAAATATCCGAAAATTGATTAGTGGGTCTTTGATCTGGGTATGCATAAATTCCCATAGACCAAGTATGTTCTTCAGCTTCTGCTTTAGTTAAAGTTGCTTCATATTCAACTTTTCCAGCTTCTACATCAATAACAAAAGTTGCAGGTCGATTCACTTCCATTGCATCTGTAAAAATACCTGCCATATCTCGCATCTGTTCTGTTACAGCTTCACTCTCTAAGGCTGAGATATCGTCAGCATGAATAAATTCAGCGAAGTCCGTGCTCTGATTCAGTGCTGCATGCAGCAAAATTTTTCCATTAGGGTTACTGTAGTCAACCTGAAAATGTGAGATTGCAGCATCTTTAAGGACAATGCGTTTCGCTGTCACAGTGCCACCAGCTGCCGTAGACTTAAGCTGCTTACGATCTACAACATAAAGAGGTGTATCCTTCTCTAAAGGGCTAGTGAGATAACCTCTATGGAATCGTAGCCATGCCAGTGCCTTTTCCTCTAGCTTCGTAAGACCGTCAATCCAAAGGACAGATAACAATATGTCTTCTGGGGTGATTTTAAATGCCGTATCTGCAAAGATTATATAGTCTTCCGTGATACCCATTTGATGAGTTGTTTGTTGGATCAAAATCGGAGCACCATCTGGCAATAGAACTTTCCAAGTCTCCACCCTGTCTGTTTCTGAATTCCAGGAAAGTAGGTAGACATCTCCCGATTTGAGAACTTTCAAGCGTTGCAATAGGCCGAGGAATAGTTCCAAAGGCTCTTGTGCAATATCAACGAATAATTTTAAGAGCTGTCGCCTAAGATCGCGGATAGAAAAGTCAGCGGCTAAACCTAAGAGATCAGGAGGTACAAGACGAGATAGGCCTAAGAGTCCACGGATAGATTTCACAACATTGAGCGTGATAACTTCCTTCGTCTCTGGCACCAATACTGGATGTGCCGAGCTCATGATTCCTTTCATGACTGTCGTTTTTTCAAGGATCTGCAACATTGAGCGCCAGTCTTTATTAGACCCAATAGGAGCAATCGTCCTTAAAGTTTTGGGGTCAATTTCCATGGGACGCCCCATATCCCACGTTACGACTAACTTATCTGCTTCTCCAGACGAAGTGGGAACGGGCAAAAATGCTGTATTGGACTGATTACAGTTACCTAAATAGAAGGAAATACGTGCTAATCCAAAATCCAGAAACTTCAGAACAGAATTACTTTTCTGTGTGATTCTATCTGCGTGACATGAGACAGTCTCCATGAATCGAGAAGAGAACTTAACCTCATTGGGGCTAAAATCCACTCGATAAACCATCCCATCCCCATTGAGCAGGTGCATCCATCCGCTTTTAGTTGGTAAGACTGTTTGGGATTTGTCAACTTTGGGCGAGTCTAGGGAGCCTACCGGAGCAACAATGAATAGAGAGCCAATTAAGTCATCAGGTAGAGTCGTAATGTCGTCTGTTAGCTTTGCTTTGACGGTTAGAGTAAGCGATCGTTCTTCGGGTTTCCGTCCATCAGCATCATAAAACTCGGCACGGCTAGTTGAAAGCAGTGACTTAGGCAAAGAAGGGGCAGACGACATCAGTTAGATTCCTGTGATGGCAAGTCAAATTAGTTTTGAGTTGTAGCGCTTTGGTATGGCAATTCGCATGGGCTACAAGCGCCATACCGAATCGACCCAAGACTGACAGAGGACTTTCTCTATCTTTATGTCAAAGTCTGCTACTGCTTTTTATACTTTTTAAAAATCTGACTTATGCAGCTTCACTCTCCATCTCAGCCACTTTTAAGCGAAATCTCAGCATTAACCATCTCTGGCCCTGCACTCACAAGCCAAACCAAAGTCTGATCTGCTCTAAGAACCCCAGAACTGCCGATCCGCTTCACCGGAAACACCGCTCAAAGCCAATTGCCCACCAACACATAAGACGCCCAGCTTTGCGGTTTGCGATAATCGGGGTCATCCAGCATCTCCAGTTGCGCCGCCTGCAAAGCCTCCGCTCGGCTCAGCTTGCCAGGCAAAAGCGCCTTATAAAACTTCTCAGCAAACACAGCCCCAGACTTATCATCCAAACTCCACAGAGACGCCAACGTACTCCGCGCCCCCGCTTGCACCGAAATACCCGCTAAGCCCAGCGCTGCCCGAGCATCCCCCGAAGCCGTCTCACAGGCACTCAGAACTAATAGTTCCAGAGGCTTATCAAGGCGATCGCCTCCCCGCAAGATCGAACTCAAATCCTGAACCTTCACTTCTTCATCCCAAGCCAAGACAAAGGTATCTTCCACATCCGAGCTGAATTGTCCGTGAGTCGCCAGATGAACCACTGGAAAATCTGAACTTTGCACAATCTCCTTGAGCGCACCGCTGGTAAACGTATCGTTCAGCAAAACCCTATTGGAAACCACATTCTGAATCGCAGCCAGCTCATCTTTAACATTCGGCAGTGCTGGAAAACCATGACGCGCTTCAGTAATACCAGCCAGGAGCGTTCGCTTATTTTTAAGCTGAATAGGCTTAGGGTCTAAGAGCTGAAGCCCCGGTGTGAGGGCAATACTATAGTTTTGAATCAGGTATTCCTTCCCGTCATGGAGTGCCGCCATGGGCACATTCCGCAGCGCTCCATCCAAAACAAACGTAAGGGTTTGAATATCACTCGCCTTAAGCTCCGCTTCAATGGGCCGAATCAACCAGTCATAGACCTGCTGAGCCAGTTCGGTCCCCCGAGGATCGGTATAGGGCCTTTCTAAACTGCGCCTAAACTTGCGCAGGGTCTTCTCAACCTTTTTCTGAGTCACCTCTGTGCTCACGCTGCGCAGGGGCTGGCCGGGCAAGCTCAAAATCAATGTGATGTGACGGGGCAAGATGATGGGATACAGAACGGCTGCTCCCGTCTCATCCACTTCCTCTAAAGGAACCACCTGATCCTGCAAACAAGCCGTGTGGAAAAAGTTATTCAGTTCCGCAACTTGGAGCGCTTCAATCACCTCCCGAGCGAGTTTCAACGCCTCGGGCGTGGGCTCAGTCGCTGGCGGCACAGGCCGGAGCAAGATAGCCACAAATTCGCGGTAAACAGGCTCTACGCTCTCGCGAAAGGAAAACTGCAAGTCCGGCTGAGCGGTAACCAGGTCACTCCGCAACGACTGCAACATATCAAAGGCATTGTGGTAAGCCTTCTTAGCTGAGTCATCCTGCCCCTGGGCCTTGAGAATGCGAGCCAGTTGCCACTGCCATTGGTAGCCAATGTCCTGGGCATTGATCCGCTCTGCTTGGGTAATTGCATCCTGGGTCAGCACCTGAGCCCCCTGCCATTGCTGAGACAGCTCATAGAGATGGCCCAGATATCCTCGGGCATAGGTCTCAGCCCTAGCATCTCCCAATTGCTTAGCCGTTTCCATTGCCCAGGTCAGGGTTTGGCTAGCCAGCTTAAGACTCTCGGGGTCTTGAAGCGTTTTAGGGCGGCGATCGCTAGACTTTGCGGTCTTGCCTTTGGTCAGGTCATCGCCCACGCCAAGACGAGGTTGCCGCCGAGAATGACTTCGAGTAGAACGATCCACCGGCTCCGTAAAGGCCAGCTGGGTCAGGCTATTGGCAAAGTGAGTTGCCCCATACAGCACAGGTCGGCTAGGTGGCAAAGCTTGAAGCTGACGATTGAGCCTCGGAATTAAACGGCGGGCTTTGGGCTGCTCATCGAGACGGAGCAACAGTTGAAATTGATTGAGCGTGGCTTGAAATTCCAGCTCCCCCGAGGCCAGGTTGGCGGCCTGCTCGTAGTGCTGGAGCGATCGCCTCAGCTGCTTTCGGGCCTGCTCAATATTGCCCAAGCTGACGAATAGCCCACTGCGCCGCTGAAGATGATCGACCGAATGGGGCACATTCAGGGCCTTGCGCAGCGTTTCCTCAGCCTGCTTCAAGTCCCCCGTGCGCCAATACATATTGGCCAAATTGCCCCAACCAAAGAGCTGTAGCTCCGTCGATTGGCTTTCCAAACGCTGACCAATATCCTCCAGGGTTTGCCGAGCCCGCCCGTAAAAGCCCAAGGATTGCAAAGCCTGGCTTTGATTGATCAAACTCCCCAGCTGCCGCGCCTCATCCTCAGCTTCCTTATAGGCTTCTTCCGCAGCTTGCCAAGCCGCTAGCGCTTCCCTGGCCTGGCCCTTGGAAAAATAGAGACTGCCCTGGGTATTAAAAACGCGACCGAGGGTAATTTGCTGATCTCGACTGGGGGAAATGCGACCCACCAGCGCCAAACTTTCGGTAACCGACCGCTCTGCAGCCGCCCAATCCCCGAGCTTCTGCTGCCCCAAAGAGAGATAGCTCAGAGCCTGGGCCTCTTCCAGGATTAAACCAGCCTGGGCCGAAGCCCCTGTAGCCTGCCGGAATTGGGCAACGGCCTCAGCATAGCGACCCGCCGCAAAAGCCACTCTCCCTTGCTCCAACGGATAACGACTGGCCGCCTGGAGCTGCCCCTCTCCCTCTCGTAACAACTGCTGCGAAAAATCGGGGGGCTCTAAAGCTTGAACGTTGGCGACTTGGACCTGGGCAACCTGGGAGCTTGAAGCAAGCGAAGCAGTCTGGGCTGAGGGAGCACCTGCCCAGGCGAAGCTCCCTAGGAAGGGTGCAAGGCTACACCACACCAGGACAAACATTGCCGACATCGCTCCGGTTACCCAATAGCGACCTGTCATGTCATTACCTTCAAGTTTTGGCGCCTAACCCGTGAAATCGCGCTCTCTAATTACTTCAACCTGAGTTCGACAGCTCGAAAAAGCACTTGCGAAGCAGTCTGGGAATGAATTCCCAGCCTAAGAGCGAAAGCCCACTGAAGTGGGCTGCAACCCTCGCTGGTGGGTTGTTTAGTCCGTTTTAACGGACTTGAGCTTTGAGCCGTGAACTTTAGCTCACGGTGGCAAAGCCAAGCCAGGCCTGAATTTATCGAACTCAGGTTACTTCAGTACTGCATTAGGGCAGAGAAACAATTATACGAGTGCCAATTCCCCTCCCTAGGGCAGGACCTAAGAATCTGTAAATTTTTGTTATTTACGGGTTGTCTATCTAAACTCTGGGGTTTCCACTATCTTTCAATGTTGCTCTCCCAACAAATTTTTTGCTTGGACAAGCAAAAAATCACCCAGAACAGGCCACCAAAATGGTTGCGCGAATGGGAGCCTCCCAGTTCAATCGACCCAGTCTGGGTACTCCCCTCAGAAGAAGGAAAGCCTAGGAGGGTCAGTCTCTCTAGAGAATTAGACTAGGCGATCGCCACAGCCTTCTGCTGGGCCACCAACTGCTCAAATTGCTTCACGGAATCATCCACAATCAGCAAACTCTCTTGCCAGAACTGTGGCTGGCGAATGTCCTGCTTGAGATGCTGCATCACCACGGCTTCTGCAGTCATACTGCCGGTATCTCGCAGCAAATTCGTGTACAGGTCATTAAAAGCTGCACCATACTTTTCCTGCTGAGCATAGATACCGAGGCTAAATAAATAACCAAATAGGTAGGGGTAGTTATAGAAGCCCAGGCTAGCGATGGAGAAATGCAGCTTGCTGGCCCAGAACAGATCGTCATATTCCGAGAGGCTGTCTTCGTACCAATGCTGCCAGCTACCCGCCATCATCGGCTTGAGCTTGTCAGCGATGACGTAGCCGTCTTTGCGGGCTTCCACGAGGCGCTTTTCAAACTCAAACCGGGCGGGGATATTGAGTAAGAAGACCGCTGCACTGTCGGCATTTTGCCAGGCGATCTCCAGTTGCTGGGCGGGGTCTTTGGCTTCCTGGAGGAGGGCATCGCGCACCAGGGTTTCGGCGAAGATGCTGGCGGTTTCGGCCAGGGTCATGGAGTACCAGGTCTTCATCATAGGCAGGTCGCGCATGACCCAGTTGTGCCAGGCATGGCCCAGCTCATGGGCTAGGGTCATGACGTTGTTCATCGTGCCCTCGTAGGTGAGGAAGATGCGGGGCTCGCGGGGGCTGCGGAAGCTGGTGCAATAGGCTCCGGTGGTGCGGTTGGGGGTAGGGGCACCGTCGATCCAGCCTTTCTCGGCCATCATCACGGCGAATTCACCCATGGCGGGGGTGAGGCGGCTGAAGGCTTTGGCGATTAATTGGATGGCATCATCAAAGGGAATGTTCTCTTCACCCCCAGCGCTAGGCGCGGGCGCAAACAAATCCCAAGGTGCCATCTGCTTGATCTCCAGCGCCTGCCCCATGGCTTTCAGCGCCCGCTGACCAATGGCGCGGTGCTCATAGGTGGTGTCCATCAGCGCATTCAGCGTCTCTCGCTCGATGCGGCTCTGGTGGCAGCTTTTATCCAGGTAATGCAGTTCGCGGATGTGGCTACGCTGGGCGGTTTCTTCTAAGCGCCAGCCATTGATGGCATTGAGGATACTGGCGACGGAATCTTCGCGGGTAGACCAGGCGCTGCGGATGGCAGTCCAGGCAGCTTGGCGGGTGTCGCGGTTTGCACTGCTGACCAGGTTTGCAGCCTTGGCCAAGCCGACTGTTTCGCCTTCCACCTCGCACTTGAGGCTGCCCGCCAGGTCGTCATAGAGATTGCCCCAGCCCTGGAGACCAGTGACGCCCAGGCCCGTAATTAGCTTCTCTTCGGAGACGCTGAGCAGCTGATCCTTGAGGCGGCGAGCGTGGGAAATGGAGAAGCTGCGCTCTTCCAGCTCCGGTTCGGCCAAGAGCTGGGTGATAAAGCCATCGCTGGCCCGAACGAGAAACACATCCAGGGGCGTTCCTGCCTGGGAGAGCGCTGCCCCCACCTGCTGAAGCTTAGGCATCCAGGTGTTGGCCTGGGCGTCTTGGGAATCCACGCTGAGGATGGAGGAGATAAAGGTGCGAACGTTGCCGAGGCGTTCGAGAATGCTCACTTCCTGACCGTGAACATGCTTCACCTTGGAAATCAAATCGGGGATATCCGCTGCAGGTAGGTTATCCGCCGTTTCAATCAGCCCACCAAAGATTGCGCAGGAGGTCTCTAGTTCTGCGATGTCCGCCTGGAGCTGTTCGATAGTGGTGGCGATCGCCGGATCGTCGCTACCGCTAAAGAACTGTTGGTTATCCCAGGTTTGGCGCAATTGAGGCATGGTGATGTGCTGACAGAAAAGGTGCTAATGAATGATGGCGGCTTAAGCTTGGCGCCTGTTTGCTTAATGTACAGCGCATTAAGGGTTTGCGCATGTTAGGGCTGGGTCCCCATGCCTTGTAAGCGTCATGGCCTATCAAAGGCGAAACCTGGCAGACAATGATGTGAATAGCAACGACCGCATCAACGACCGAGCAAAGGTCAGGCCTTTGCTATAAAGCCCTACAAAATCGAAGCCACACCAATTTGTTGAGAAAATTGCCAGAATCCCCCACCCCAGGGGCTACAGCTCTAAGCTAGGCAGAGGTTAAATCTCAGTTAAATTTCAGCTAACAATCCTAGGGTTCAAGGGTCTGCTCAGGCGCTTTCCTCAGGGTACGCCGCTTGCCTCGGCAATCCCGCAAGCTGCCATCCAGACAACTGCTTAACTGACTCTTCCTTTTTGACGACAGAGCAATACCTGCCGTGACCCATCCTTTTCAATCCTTTTCAATCCTTGTCCCTCAACGCAATCTGCTGCTGGGTGTGGGCTTTAGCCTAATGCTCACGGCCTGCGGGCCAAGCAGTTCAACGGGGCAAAAGCTAACCTTAACCGGCTCTAGCACTGTTGCTCCTCTGATTGGTGAAATTGCCAAGCGCTACGAAGCGGAGCATCCCGGTGTGCGAATTGATGTACAAACCGGCGGTTCCTCCCGAGGGCTGGCCGATGCCAGTCAGGGCCTGGCCGATATTGGCATGATTTCCCGAGGGCTGAAGGCCGAAGAGGAAGGCGAATTCCAAGGCTTTGTGATTGCCAAGGATGGCATTGGCTTGATTGTCCATGCGGATAATCCCGTGGAAGCGATTAGCGATCGCCAGGTCGTCGAGATCTACAAAGGCGAGGTGGATGCCTGGCAGGCAATCGGCGGAACGGATGCTCCGATAACAGTGGTCAACAAAGCCGAGGGCCGCTCCACCCTGGAACTATTCCTCAAATATTTTGAGCTGGAGAACAGCGAAGTTCAAGCCGATGTGGTCATCGGCGACAACCAACAAGGCATCAAAACCGTAGCGGGCAACCCCGATGCCCTAGGTTACGTTTCGATTGGTGCAGCGGAATACGACATCGCCCAGGGAAGCCCGATTAAGCTCTTGCCAGTGGATAGTGTTGCTGCCACAACCGAAACCGTTCAAGACGGTAGCTTCCCCCTATCGCGACCCCTGACCCTCGTGGTCACTGAGCCTCCCACAGGCTTGACCCAAGACTTTATTAACTTCGCCCAATCCGAGCAGGTCCATGACATTGTTCGCGCCCAAAACTTCGTCCCCGTCAGCGGCAGCCTTGCCCGGGTCCAGCCAGAGCCCGCGACAACGGCGAATTGATCAGGCCTTGGTTTTGGGATTGAGGGGAATGGCCGCGATCGCCGCCACCCTACTCCTCTGGATTGCCTGCTTTGTGGTGGCGGAAGCCTGGCCCGCGATCGCCCAGGTCGGCATCAACTCCTTTGTTGCAGATGCATCTTGGAATCCCACCGAAGGGCTCTACAATCTCTGGCCCATGCTGGTAGGGACGCTGTTGGTTAGCCTAGGAGCCGTCAGTCTGGCCATTCCGTTCGGGCTAGGCTCCGCTGTATTTTGCCAGTTCTACGCGCCACCGCTGATTGCCAATCTCTACCGTCGATTGATTGAGCTGCTAGCCGGAATTCCCTCGGTGGTTTACGGCTTTTGGGGCTTAGTGACGCTAGTTCCCTTGATTGGCAGATTGCATCCACCAGGACCCAGCCTACTGGCTGGAATCATCATCTTGGCCCTGATGATTTTGCCTACCATTGCCCTCACTGCCGATGCCAGCTTTGAGCAAGTGCCACCTAGCTATCGCCAGGGAACTGAGGCTCTGGGCTTTTCTCGCTGGGGAACGGTGTGGCGGGTGATGGTGCCTGCGGCGCGATCGGGCTTGGGCACTGGAGTTGTCTTAGCAACAGGACGAGCCTTGGGCGAGACCATGGCGGTGCTGATGGTCTGCGGCAATGTGGTGCAGGTGCCGGATAGCCTGTTTGCTCCGGTGCGGACGTTGACGGCAAATATTGCTTTGGAGATGGCCTATGCGCTGGACTTGCATCGGTCCGCATTGTTTGTCAGTGGGGTGGTTTTGTTGGCGTTGGTAGCGGGGTTGATTGCAGCGGCGGAGGTGTTGTTTGGGCGGGAGGGCGTACCGTGACCCTCCAAAACACAAACCCTGGTAGGGGCTGGGTTCCCCTGCCCACATTAATTTGGGGCGCATCACATCAAGAATCAAACTTGGGATTGGCGTTGATGCCTATATTTGGGCGGGGAGACCCCGCCCCTACGGTTCGCGATATCAATCAGATGCTTTTACAACCTATTGATGCAAACTTCTTCTTCCAATTCCACTTCTAACGGACCTAGACCAGATTGGCCTGCGATCGCCATCTGGACCATCGCAACCCTCATCACCGCCACCTTCTGCTGCATCCTCCTAGACATCCTCTGGCATGGCCTAGGCCAACTCTCCTGGGAATTCCTCACCACAGCGCCAGCCAATGCCGGACGAGACGGCGGCATCAACTCCATCCTCGTCTCCACCGGGCTCATTCTGCTGGTTTGCCTCAGCGTTGCCATTCCCCTCGGCGTTGGCACGGCCATATTCTTGGCGGAGTTTGCGCGGGGTAATCCGCGATTTAGCCGCTGGGTACGCCGCAGCTTGGATATTCTGGCGGGCGTTCCCTCCATCGTGTTTGGTCTGTTTGGCTATGCTTTTTTTGTCCAGCGATTGGGCCTAGGCTTTTCAATTCTCTCGGGCGGGCTCACCCTGGCCTGCATGGTCCTGCCCATCCTAATTCGGGCGGCAGAGGAGGGCTTTCGCGCCGTGCCCGATGGCTATCGTTTGGGGGCCGCATCTCTCGGACTTTCGCGCTGGGGAACCTTGCGGCAGGTGCTCTTGCCTTCGGCCATGCCTGGGCTGGTGGTGGGGCTGGTGCTAGGCATTGGCCGCGCCATGGCGGAGACGGCGGCGCTGATTTTCACCAGTGGCTATGTAGACCGGATGCCGGGCTCGGTGTGGGATTCGGGGCGATCGCTCTCCATCCACATATTCGACCTCTCCATGAATGTGCCCGGCGGGGAGCAACAGGCCTACGGTTCTGCCCTAGTCTTGATTCTGCTGCTAATCGTGATTAATAGCTTCGCCAGTTGGATTGCCCAGCGATATCGCCTAGGGCAACAGGGGCGATAGATAGGCTGGCCCCAGACTAATCAGCTCCAAAGTCAGTCACGATTGGCACTGACGAAATGAATCACGTTCTGGTAATTTGTGTTCTCGGGTTGATGCGATGACCGCTTTGGATTTTTCAACTCATCAAAAAACGGACAGGCCAGCCACTGCGGCGTTGATTCAAGCCCATGACTTGAGTTTGCGCTATGGCAATAAAACGGCCTTTGCAGCGGTGGATCTAGGCATTCGAGCTGGGGAAATTACCGCAATCGTCGGCCCCTCGGGCTGCGGCAAGAGCAGCTTTTTGATGTGCCTCAATCGCCTAACCGATCTAGTGCCCGAGGCCGAAGTAACTGGGCAGCTACGCTGGGGCGACTGGGATCTATTACACCCCAAGCTAGATACCACCTGCCTGCGCCGCCGGGTGGGCATGATTTTGCAAAAGCCCAACCCCTTTCCCCTCTCCATTTGGAAGAACCTAACCTTTCCCCTAGCGGAGCATGGCATCAAACGCAAAGCTGACCAGCAGCAGCGCATTGAGCAAGCCCTGCAGGAAGTGGGGCTGTGGGATGAGGTCAAGGACCGTTTGAAAGACTCTGCCCTCCAGCTATCGGGCGGACAGCAGCAGCGGCTCTGTCTTGCGAGGGCGTTGGTGTTACAACCCGAAGTATTGCTCATGGACGAGCCCTGTAGCGCCCTGGATCCGATCTCCAGTCGACGGGTGGAGGAGCTGGTCCAGGAGATGCGAGGGCGATATACCGTGGCGATCGTCACCCACAACCTGGCCCAAGCTAAACGACTCGCCGATCGCACCGCCGTCTTTTGGAACGAAGCGGGCACCGGGCATGTGATTGAAGCTGGGCCAACCCAGCAAATCTTTGACCAGCCACACCATCCCTTAACGCGGGACTACGTTAGCGGCATCCAGGGATAAGGCTTAGAAAATCCAAGACAGGGGGCCATGGTGAAACTTCGGTGGATTGATTACGACAGCGAGGCTTACTGGACCGCAGCCCAGCTGCGCTACCGCTTGTTTTATCAGCCCCATGGCATTGACGAAGCCATCCTTCATACCGGGGAAGATGCCGAAGGCAACCATGCCGTGATTGAACAAGATGGCCAAGTTCTCGCCTATGGACGACTGGCTCAACGGGACGCCACTCAATTTCAGATATTACAGCTGGTGGTGGAGCCCACTTGGCAAGGGCAGGGGATCGGGGCATGGCTCTTGCAGGGGCTCCTGGCATTGGCAGTCCAGCAGGGCGGACAGAGGGTGAGCCTCAATGCGCGGGTGGCTCAAGTGGGATTCTACGAAAAGCAGGGTTTTGAAACCTGCGGTGAAGCATTTGATTCAGTCAGCACTGGGGTTCCCCACATCAAAATGACAAGGCTTGTGACCTAGTACATAACCCAGTTCATGACCCAGTCCATTACAAAACCCATCTCCCATAGCCCAGGCAAGCCTTCTCCCAAATCACCTGAATGAAGGCGATCACCAGCTTTCGTGTTGACTTGAATTCATCTCATCAAGCCGATATATAGCGTGGGAGCCTTCGCTTGGATGGGATCGCTTGCAATATCTACACAATTGTTTGATTGAAAAATTATGCTACCTTCCCGGACTAAGTGATCTGAGGTGAGAACAATGAACCATGGCAGTCAAACCAGTCATTTATCGAATTTCTTATAGCGTCTACGACGAGGTGCTCCGCCCCTTGCCGCAGTTTTACTTCTACATCGAAGCCTGCAACGAGCAGCAGGCTTTGGAGAAGCTAAATATCTACGCTGAATCAGAAGGTATTAACTATCGCAGTGTTGCGGTGGGCTATACCCTCGCGGCGGAAGATTTGCCTCAGGAGCTGGGAGCGCACCAGTTAGAGCTGGATAGGCCAGAGAGTCTAGCCAAAGGCATTGCGATTAAGCGAGACGATTTCCCATCCAACGTCTGCCCCACCGTGGCGGCATAGATCGGCAGCATAGATGAACGGCATAAAGCCACGGGGGCTAAAACAGATCTTTTTTGCCCCGCAGCTTGCCAAACGATCGCACCTCATCCCCAGCCTCGCCCCCCTGGCCCATGGCTGTCATCACCTCCGGCTGATCCCAGCGCAAAAAAGGATTCGTCCGCTTCTCCAGCCCCAGCAACGATGGCACCGTTGCGATCGCTTTTTGCCGCGCCGCCTGGACTTGGGTAAACCGCTGCTGCAAATCTGCATTGCTCGGCTCCACAGTGACCGCAAACTTAAGATTGCTCAGCGTGTATTCGTGAGCACACCAAACCCTTGTGGAATCTGGCAATTGCCGCAGTTTGCCAATGGAATCCACCATTTGCGCAGGCGTTCCTTCAAATAAGCGCCCGCAGCCCCCCGCAAAAATGGTGTCACCGCAGAAGAGTTCACCAGTTTCATCCTCAGCAACTGGGGCAAAGTAATAGGCGATGTGACCTCGGGTATGGCCGGGGATGAAGAAGACTTGAGCTGTGCGATCGCCAAACGTGACGTGATCGCCCTCATGCAGCTCCACCTGCTGCCCCGGAATCCGCCCCCGGTCCTCCGCTCCGGCATAAACCACAGCTTTGGGGAACTGCTTGAGCAGCCTACGATTGCCCCCCACATGGTCGCTGTGGTGATGGGTATTGAAAATAGCAACTAACTCCGCACCTAGTTCTTCTAGCTTCGACAACACAGGCTTCGCTAATGCTGGATCAACCACGGCTGCTGTATTGGTTGCAGCATCGTGGAGTAGAAAGACATAGTTGTCGGAAAGGACTGGAATACGGTGGATTTGCATGGAGAGCGAGGAAAAGCGGACATAGCAGAGAAAGCTACTGCTTAGCTTAAGCCTTTATCGGATGACGGGCTGTACTTAGAAAAAGCATCGCCCACGGGTTTTAAGCAATAGAATAAAGAAGACCATTGTGGAAACCTTTTGCCATGGTTCAAGCTGCTCCTAACCGACTAACATTTGATGATTTTTTGGCGCTGTACCCAGAAGACGGCGATCGCTACGAGCTGCGAAACGGAGCCATTTATCCCATGCGTCCGATTGGCCCCCATGAAGAAGTCATCGGTTTCACCCGCAGGAAACTGGATATTGAGTTGGATCGACTCAATGAGCCTTGGTTTATTCCCCAGACTTGTTTAGTCAAGCCAGAGCGAGACGGCGAAGGCTACTTGCCTGACATTATCGTTCTGGATAAAGCTGCGCTACAAAATGACCCTTATTGGAAAAAGCACTCTAGTATTTCTAGAGGTGAGTCAGCCAAATTAGTTGTTGAGGTGGTCAGCACCAATTGGCAGGATGATTATCTGACGAAGCTGGCAGAGTATGAAAAGTTAGGCATCCCCGAATATTGGATTATTGATTACCGAGCTTTAGGTGGTGTTCGCTATATTGGCTCACCTAAAACGCCAACCATGTGGGTTCATGACTTAGTGGATGGAGAATACGCTACACCTCGTTCTTTTCAAGGGGCTATTCCAATTGAGTCTCAAGCTTTTCCAGGCCTTAAGCTTTCTGTAGAGACGATTTTGAGCGCTGTTGGCTGAAATCCCTATAACGTGATGGATTCGCTTCTCAGAAATAGGCGTCAGACTTATCCCAGACTTTCTCAAGCATTGATTTGGAGATTGCCCTATTCTCTGCGCTAGATGCGATTGTGATCTCTAGCAAGTTGGTAAGCGCAAGCTCCAATCAGACAATACAGGAAGGGGCAAACAAAAAGCGTCAGGAGTCCAATAACTGAGTGGTAAGCACCTATTGGTTCCCCAAATATTAGCTGAGTCACCAACTGCAGGAAGGCCAGTAAACCAAAAGACAAAGCGCCTCCAAATAAGCCACAGACAAAGCTCAAGGCTTGAATAGCTATAACAGATAAGAAGCCACTCCTAAATTGAGTTAGGCTTGCGTCAAGTGCAGTAAAAAATGCCATGGTCATAAAACCCATTGGGAAGAGAAATACCACACTCAAGCCCTGAGCAAAGCCGTCGTAGAAACTAGCTGAAAAGCTATAGACGATAATGACAAAAATTGCTCCTAAGACTCCTCCCAATAGCCCACAGCAGAAGTATGCAAGCATTATCTTACAGATGCATTCTAGCTCTTGAAGAAGTGCTTTCAGCATGGAGAAGACCTGACAAGATTGAGCATCGAGTAGATAGTTCCCAAAGTCTGACTCAATGAGTCTTACAACAAGAAACGGCTGACAGAAATTGTAAGGAGGTTGAATCTCTCTCGTGAGAATTCTCCTCCCAACGATCTTTTATCTCCGTACAAACCACCAAAATACGCTTTGCTCCCGGACTGAAACCTCCACCAGTGTAATAGGTTAGTGGGAAGCTGTAGGCCGCGCAGCAGCTTGGAAAGCGCGATCGCAAAACCCTTCATCCCACTGCGTTTGCAGCCTCCTTGGCGGGAATACTCACTAGTGATAGGTATTCATCCCCCGCCTCGCGAGGAGCCCTAACCTTGAACGCCCAGCCTTCCAGTACTCGCCCTCTTAATATCACCATCCTAGTCAGTGACCTCTCCGATCGCGGAGCCGGACGCTGGGGCGATGCCGTGCGGCCCTTTCTCCTCACCAAGGCCCTCCATAGCCTGGGCCATAAGGTCAAAATCCTGGGCTTCAATGCCGATGGCAGCGGCAACCTCAAAAGCTCCGAGCAACTGCCCATCCAGCAAATCCCCGGTGGGATTTACCCCAATTTCTTTAGCTCCGCTCGACAGTTCCTCAAAGCACTCAAGGATGAACCCGCCGACCTGCTCTATGCCTATAAGCCCAAGCCCACCAGCTTTGGTTTGGGTCTAGCCCACCGCTTCCGCCACAAGACACCGCTGTTTCTCGACATTGATGACTGGGAGCTGAGCTGGCACGGCGGCGATGCCTATCGCTATAAGGCTAGCCCACGCCAGTTCATCCGCGACCTGCGCTCCGACTGTGCCCTGCGGGAGCCGGACTACCCGGCCTATCTCAAGCAGATGGAAAAACTGATTGACCGGGCGGACCATGTGACGACCCACAATCAGTTCTTGCAAAGTCGTTTTGGCGGGACTTACATTCCCAACGGCAAGGATATTCACGCCTTTAACCCAGCAAATTATATTGCGGAAGATAGTCGCGATCGCTTCAACCTCAACGGCTTCCGCACTCTCATGTTCCCCGGAGCCCCCCGCCCCTACAAAGGCGTCGAAGATATCCTCGCCGCCATGGAGCAGCTCAACTGGCCGGACCTGCGCCTCGTCATCGTCGGTGGCAGTCCCTACGATCAGTACGATCAGCAACTAATGGAACGCTGGGGAAAATGGATTATCAAAATCCCCAAGGTGCCCTACAGCCAAATGCCAGAGGTCATTAGCGCGGCCCATGCGGTGGTCGTGCCCCAGCAAGATGTCCCCGCCGCCCAGGCCCAGTTCCCGCTCAAGCTCACCGATGGCATGGCCATGGCAAAGCCGATTTTGGCGACGCGGGTGGGCGATATCCCCCGCATTGTCGATGACACCGGGGAGCTGGCAGATCCAAGCAATCCGGCCCAGCTAGCCCAAGGCATTGAAGCCATCTTCAGTGATTTAGATGCCGCGAACAGCCGAGGTCTGCGAGCCCGCAAGCGCTGCGTCGAGCATTACAGCATTGAAGCGATGGCTCGGACGTTGGCGGAGATCTTGCCGATGAAGACCTAGAGCTTCAAATGAATTGCGTCTCTACCCCGTTCTTGCGCCGCTTTCCTCCGAACCTACTTCCCATCGCACTCCATGGCCTCCTCCTCCTCTAAGCAACTCCTGACTAGCGTTGCAAAAAAGTATCCCCTGCGGATTGCGGCGAGCATTGTGCTGGGCCTCTCTGGGGCAGTGTTCAACGGCATTGGCACGACGCTGATTGTGCCAGTGCTGCTGTCATTGATTGGTCAAGAATCGAGCCTAGAGGGGGGGCCACCGCTCCTGGAAAAAATCCTGTCGCCCTTTGATGCGATCGCCGGGGACTACCGCATCCAAGTGATGACCGGTGCCATTATCCTGCTCATTTTCCTCAAGAGTGCCACCAACTATGGCAGCACTCTGGTTTCCACCACCCTCGCCCGTCGCGTCACCTCAGACTTTCAAGAGCGAGGCATTAACCTCATCCTCGATGTGGATGTGGACTACTTCGCCAAGATGCGAGTGGGGGACTTGATGAACCGCCTCGGCGGGGAGATGAATCGAGCCACCTTAGCCATTACGGGCGCTGTGCAGCTTTTTGTCGCAGCCTCAACAGTCCTAGTCTTCCTGGGGATTTTGATTTCTATCTCCCCGGCCATCAGCATTGCCACCGTGTTGATTTTTCCCATGTCGCTCTTGCTCAATCGGGGCTTGATCATCAACTCCAAGCGGTTTGGTAAGCAACTGTCTCTGGTCAACAATCGCTATTCCAGTGGCTTAGTAGAGCTGATTGGTGGCATGCGACTAGTGCGGTCAACAGGAAATGAGGGCAGAGAGCATAAGCGCTTTATTGGCCTGATCAAAGAGCGAGAGCGCATCGACTTCTTCGCCAAAGCCAATACTGGCGTGATTGGCCCCATGGCTGAGTTTTTCAATATCGTGGCGCTGTTTGCGATCGTCTTTATTAGCCGTGCCATCTTTGCCAACAACTTAGAGCTGCTTGGCACCATCCTGCCGCTCTACATGATTTTGATCTTCCGCATGTTGCCCTACATCAGCCAGATCAATACTGCGCGGGATGTCCTGGCCATGTCTTCTTCTCCTGTGGAAGTCGTCAACGACATGCTCCGCCGCGACAATAAGAGCTTTATGCCCCGCTCCAACGAGCCCTACCCCGGCCTACAAAGCGACATCGAATTCCAAAACCTCCACTTCGGCTATCCCGGTGGCGATGACTTGGTATTGCGCGGCATTGACTTAACCCTACCCAAGGGCACAACCCTGGCCTTGGTCGGTTCCTCCGGCGCGGGCAAGTCCACCCTGGCGGAGCTGCTGCCGCGCTTCTACGACCCCAGCGGCGGCCAAATTATCATCAACGATCGCGACCTACGGGACTACGACATCGCCTCCTTCCGCCGCACCATCGGCATCGTCAGCCAAGAGACCTTCCTGTTCAACAACACCGTGCGCTACAACCTGGCCTACGGTCGGCCCGAAGCCACGGATGCGGAAATTAATGCTGCCCTGCGCCAGGCCAATGCTTATGACTTTGTGCAAGACATGAGCGAGGGCTTGGATACGATTGTGGGAGATCGCGGCATTATGCTCTCCGGTGGCCAGCGCCAGCGCCTCGCCATTGCCCGCGCCCTGGTGCAGGATCCTGAGATTCTGATTCTCGATGAAGCCACCAGTGCTTTGGATACGGTGTCGGAACGATTGGTTCAAGCAGCGATCGATGAGCTGAGCAAGGAACGCACCACCTTGGTCATTGCCCACCGCCTCTCCACCGTGCGTAAAGCAGACCAAATTGCGGTGCTGGATAAGGGCCGAGTGGTGGAGCTCGGCAACCATGATGCACTATTGGAAAAAGGCGGCCTCTACAGTGAGCTGCACAATATGCAGGCGGCGAAGCAAAGCGAAGAAACTGAGGCAGTCGCCGTCGCTGAAACCACAGCTGAAACTCCAGAAGCCACTGAAGTTTTGGATAAAGACGCCATCGCCCGCCAGGCAGAGCAAGCGGTGATTGATCGCCTCAAGCTGGTGCCCATGTCCTATGAAACGCGATCGATTATGACAGCGATGATTGGCTCCCTGGGCTTGCTGGCCGACAACTTGGTAGAGACCGAGCAAGAGCGCCATGAGCTATCGCGAGATGCCTATGATTCGGCGTTAGAGGTGTTGAAGCGGTTGGAGAATTTTGAAGAAAATACCCTGGCGTCTAGCTCATTCAGACAGTAATTTCCCAGGCGAAACATCAAGAAGCGCAAACAAGTAGAGCTGTTTCTCGGTCAGGCTCCAAAATAGACATATTGATAAAACCACCCTTATAGGCGCTGGTTTTACGATACTGTCGATGCCGTTATTGGGGTGGGGCGTAACCGATGAGCAGGGAAGCAAAGCGTTGGCAATGGGCCATTTTGGCCGGTGGACTAGGACTATTAACAAGCTTTGGAAGCAGTGCCGCCATAGCCCGAAGCACTGGCCCAGACTGGGCAGAGCAGGGCCGACAGGACAATCCGCAGCTCACATCGTGGGGGGGGACGGAATCCAGTGCTCAGCTGGCGATCTGGCGCGATCGCAGCTTCCTCAACCTGCCGCCCCAACCCAACCTCCTCGCCCAAGCCAGCAGTCAATCGCTCTACGAACAAGGCCATTACAGCGATGCATTGTCAGTCCTACAAGGGGAAATCGCGAGCTTAGCCCCCCGTTCCATGGAGCGAGCCGCAGCCCTAGGAAACCTGGCCCTGCTGCAAAACCAAGTGGGGGATGCCCAGGCCGCGATCGCCAGCGTCACCCAAGCCCTCTCTTTAGCCACGGAACTGGGTGACGGCAGCCAGGTCAGCGCAGATTTGCTCAGCCTGCGGGGTCAGCTCGAACTGGGCCAAGGTCAAGCAGAGCAGGCCCTGGTCAGTTGGGAAGCAGCAGAAGATCGCTACAGCCAGCTCCAGCGCAGTGAGGAGATCACCTTTAGCCGCATTGCCCAGGCCCAGGCCTTACAGCGGCTGGGCTTTTACCGTCGTGCTTTGCAGCGGTTAGAAGCTGTGAGCGATCGCCTCCAATCCCAGCCCGACGGAGCGGAAAAGGTAAGGCAACTCCAGGCCCTGGGCAATTCACTTCAGCTGGTGGGGGATGGCCAACAGGCAGAGCCGTTGCTCTTGGAAGCGCTGGCATTGGCCCAGAAGCTAGAGTTAAACCGCGAAGAAAGCAGCATTGCCCTAAGTCTCGGCAACGGTGCAGCGGCGACCCAAGACAAGACAGCCAGCGCATTGCAGTATTACGAGCAATCCATCGCAACTGCGGTCGATAGCAGCCAAGAACTCCAGGGGCAAGTGAATCAGTTCAGCCTGCTAGTCAGCAAAAATGTCAATGCTGCTACGGATCTGATTCCGCTGATTCAGAAAAATCTAGAGAAGGATGACGCGAACAATCGCACTGCCCAGCTCAAATTTGGCAGTAGCCTAGCTCAGTTGCCAGGTCAACAGCGCCTCGCCCAGCAGGTGCTCCAGCAATCCCTCCGCGAAGCCGAAGCCGCCCAGGATCTGCGCAGCCAATCCTATGCCTTGGGTTACCTCGGCAATCTCTATCAACAGCAGGGGCGTGAAACCGATGCGCTGATGCTAACGGACCAAGCATTGGACTTAGCTCAGTCGAGCCAGGCTCCCGAAATTGCCTATCGCTGGAACTGGCAGCTGGGACAGTTGCTGGCACAAAAGGGGGAGATGGAAACGGCGATCGCCGCCTATGATGACGCGATCGCCGACCTCGAAATCCTGCGTGGCGACCTAACCGCCGTCAACCGCGACGTGCAATTCTCCTTCCGCGAACGCGTCGAACCGGTCTACCGCGAATCCGTCTCGCTCCTCCTGGAAACAAACCCCAAGGATCAACCGACATTGGACAAAGCGCGCCAGCGCATTGAAGCTCTACAACTCGCAGAGCTGGATAACTTTTTCCGCGAAGCCTGCCTCGACGCCCAAAGCATCACCATTGATCAGGTGGTGGACCAGGACAACCCCACCGCAGCGGTGATTTACCCCATCATTTTGGATGACCGCATGGAGGTCATCGCCAAAATTCCCCAACGGCCCCTCCAGCGCTACAGCATTGAGCAGCCCCAAGCCGAGATTAAGGCGCTGGCTCTGGAATTGCAGGAAGCCTTGCTAGAGCCCGATGAAACCTCGGAAGTTCAGGCCCTGAGCCAAACGCTGCATCAATGGCTGGTGGAGCCCTTGGAACCCCAACTGGCCAAGCAGGCCGTTCCTGTAGATACCCTCGTCTTCGTTCTGGATGGCCCCCTGCGCAGCCTGCCCATGGCAGCCCTCTACGACGGCGAGAAATACCTCGTGGAGAAATACGCCGTAGCCCTCAGCCTGGGCTTACAGCTACTGGACCCCAGGCCCCTCGCCCCCCAAGAGCTAGGCGTTCTGGCCGCAGGCTTAGCCGATGTCCCAGCTGAGTTTCGCCGATTTCCGCCCTTGCCAGAAGTGCCAGGGGAGCTCGCTTTAATTGACAGCACATTGGGCCAAGGAAAAGGGCAAGTTAAACAATTGCTAGACCAAGACTTTACCCAGTCGCAATTAGCCACCAGCGTCAACAACAATCCCTTTAACGTGCTCCACCTCGCCACCCATGGCCAGTTCAGCTCGCGGGCTGAGGATACCTTTGTGCTGGCAGCTGATGGCCCGATCAATGTGAATCAGTTTGATGATCTACTACGTCAGCGAGAGACGAGTCAAGAGAATCCCATTGAGCTCCTGGTGTTGAGTGCTTGCCAAACCGCTGTGGGCGATGACCGGGCCACATTGGGGCTAGCCGGTGTGGCGGTGCGAGCCGGGGCCAGGAGTACCTTGGCTTCGCTGTGGAATATTGGCGATCGCTCCACCAGCATCCTCATCGGCGAATTTTACCGAGAGCTGGCCCAGGGCAATGTGACCAAGGCCGAGGCGCTGCGTCGTGCCCAGGTAACCCTGCTGCGGGACTATCCCAACTATGCAAGACCCACCTACTGGGCTCCCTACGTACTAGTCGGGAACTGGCTCTAGGAGAAGCTTCCCAGCCATTTCCAACTCTTGTCTCGGTCAAATCCCATAGCCTAATCAAAGCTTCCGCAGGTGCGTTTTGCTCCGCAAAACGCACCTGACAACATATTCCCC
>CALLAT010000096.1 GCA_938002085.1 uncultured Pseudanabaenaceae cyanobacterium | reverse complement strand
GTGGGACGCGTTGAGATTGACACCAATCGTCGTCAAGTCTTCCGGGAAGGCGAGCGAGTGCCTTTGACTTACACCGAATTCAGTTTGCTGGAGATGCTCTTCCGCAAGCCGGGCGAAGTCGTGCCCCGCGCTGAAATTCTCCAAGAGCTCTGGGGCTATCCCCCCCGCCGTGCAGCAGATTTGCGCGTTGTGGATGTCTATGTGGCGCGTTTGCGTTCCAAGCTGGAGCCTGACCCTCGCAATCCTGAGCTGATCATTACGGTGCGGGGCACAGGTTATACCTCCCAACGCTTGGCAGACCAGCCTGAGCTGTCTAAATCCTAAGTCGCGATCGCGGAATGCCTTGGGGGATGAAGTCACGCCGAGCCTCCTATCCTTCATAATAGAAACCATAGGCTTGGCATAAGGAAAGTTAATGGTGGAAACAGCACAGATTTCTCGCTGGGGACAGCGTTTCCTGGGCAAACTAGCTGCCGTAATGGCAATGCTGGTTCTAGCAGTTGCTTCATTCGCAGGACCCGCAGAGGCCATGACCAAGATTCCTTTGACCAAGGTTGAAGCGAATCCCTGCCCTGCGGAAATGGCAGAAGGCAGTGTCACAAGTGATGGGAGTGGTCGCCCAGCAGACTGTTATTTGATCTCTGGCGTTGCCACGAATACGACAAACAAGGTGGTCTACGACGCCGATGTGTTTGGACGGGTTTATGACAGTGAACATAACTCCGTGATGGAAAATCGAACACGCCTCGGCTTGATTCCTGAGGTGCCCCCTGGGAAAACAGATTTTTCCATTCGTATCTCAGTGCCTGCTTCTCTGGAGCCGCCATTGATTCTGGAGCAGTTCCGCTCTTCCGGGTTTGGCTCTGCCGTTCGTCTCTCTTTGCCGGGGAGCGATTTTGATAATGACTTTGAGAATGACGAAGACTTTTAAGGTCTCTCTCAACTAATTGCCGAATCATTTGGATGAAAAAAGCGCCGAGACACAGCCTGTCCCGGCGCTTTTTGATGGAGATCCTAAGCGTCTTCCAAGGCAGCTTTGCTTTGGGCTTCAAACCAGCTAATGATTTGGGAAGTGCTGATATTCGCCATGTCCGTTTGGTTCGCTTGGGCGATCGCCCCCAAGGGCTTCCGTGCCGACAAAATAATTTGGGACCAAAACTGCTTGAACGTTCCGTCAATTTCCATCGACTGCGCCGCCATAGCATCTTGGGCCGCTTGGTCGTTTTCTAAAAACTCACCGAGCTGCAATGGGCCCACAGCTTCTAGCTTGATGACCTGTTCTGCGGAGATCTGCTTCATAATCCGCAGGGCGTAGATGGCCACACGGGTGGAAAAGCGATCTTTAGAAGTCATCAAGGCACCGTCCACCTGGGACGATTCTTCTGGGCTAAGGAGTTCGTCTGGGTTCAGCATGACGTTGGAGTATCCGGCAGGGCTTTCTAGCTTAACCCTTTGCTTGAATGAGGTAGCCGCAGTAGTTTTCACCCTTGATCATCCAGTGAGTGCGCTCCACTTTGCAGTCTGGAAAGAGAGAGGTGAAGAGTTCCAGCTCCTGGCCACAGACCGTGGGGAAGGATTCGGCGACTTGGGCGATCGCGCAGTTATATTCCGTGACCACGAACCGGTTCTGGTGATCTGCTTCGCCTTCGAGCGGAACAGAATTGACCTCGGACATAAATCCTTCGGAGTAGCGCAGGGCAATTAGCTTTTGGAGGCGCGATCGCAACGATCCATCCCCCAACTGCTCACGATATTCAGAGATCTTCTTTTGCCATTGGCTCTTGATAATTGCGCGGAACTGGTCCGGGGGAACAGTCTCCGACAGGGTGTGGAGTAGGGAAACCGCAAACTGGTCATAGTTGGCTGGAAACCGAGCTCGCCCTTCACGGCTGAGCTGATAGATATGCTGAGGCCGCCCCATCTTGGCCTGAACCGCTTCATGGAGAATGAGCTTCTCTTCGGTCAAATCCTTCAGATGACGACGTACAGCCTGGGGCGTTACACACAGTGCCTCAGCAAGTTGCTGGGCAGTAGCCTCCCCTTCTCGCAAAAGGTATTGAAGGATCTCGTCCTTGGTGGTGGAGTTTTGAGTGGCAGCCATGCGTTTCGCTGTAGCGACAAACCTGCTTACATTTCGTTCATTCAAGCCCAAGAGAGAAGGGGCTCATAGCCTAGGCCAAGGTGTCTTTCGTCACCCTCTAATAACCATCCGCCCAAGGCGCCTAAACCCAGGAAGATCAAGGATTCCAAAGATCTTAAACAAATGTAAAATGGACTTTGACAACGGTACTGTTGCTAAAGTAGCGTTAGGATCACTTAAGCAACGCTAATGTTGTTTTACCAGATTATAGTCCCCTGTTCGTTTCGCCGTTTCGTTTCATTGCTGCATCGCTATGTCTAATCCTCCCAGTCCTCAGCATGCCTCCGAAAGAAGTTTGGAAGCCATGCGCAAGTTCTCCCAGACCTACGCGAAGCGAAGCGGCACATACTTCTGTGTGGACCCCGGCGTAACGGCTGTCGTCATCGAAGGTTTGGCTAAGCATAAGGATGAACTGGGTGCCCCCCTATGTCCCTGCCGCCACTACGAAGACAAAGAAGCGGAAGTTGCAGCTGCTTACTGGAACTGCCCCTGTGTTCCCATGCGTGAGCGCCACGAGTGCCACTGCATGCTCTTCCTCACCGAAGACAACGATTTCTCGGGTGACAAGCAAGAAATCACCGCCGAAGAAATTCGTGCCACGACGAACCCTCAATAGCCGTCGCTACGCCTCTATTCACCCTCGCTACCAAACCCAGACTCTGCACCCATGAGCGCATCCGTTCAAACGCTGGTTAATCAGCCCTATAAATACGGCTTCGTTACGGACATCGAAACCGTCAAGATCCCCAAGGGCTTGAATGAAGAAGTCGTTCGGCTGATTTCTGCGAAGAAGGAAGAGCCGGAGTTCATGTTGGACTTTCGCCTGAAGGCTTACCGCAAGTGGTTGACCATGGCAGAGCCTGATTGGGCTGCCCTAGGCTATCCCGAGATCGACTACCAGGACATCGTTTACTACTCTGCGCCCAAGGCTCAAGAGAAGAAGCAGAGCCTGGATGAAGTGGATCCGGCCTTGCTGGAGACCTTTGAAAAGTTAGGTCTGCCTCTGTCGGAGCAAAAGCGCCTGACGAACGTAGCCGTGGATGCGGTGTTTGATAGCGTTTCCATTGCTACGACTTTCCGAGCTGATCTGCTCAAGCATGGCGTGGTCTTCTGCTCTATCTCGGAAGCTGTAAAGGAATACCCTGAACTCGTCCAGAAGTACCTGGGGTCTGTCGTTCCGGTGGGTGACAACTACTTCTCCGCATTGAATGCGGCTGTCTTTAGTGATGGCTCCTTTGTGTACATTCCCAAGGGCGTTAAATGCCCTATGGAACTGTCCACTTACTTCCGTATTAATAGTGCTGATACGGGCCAGTTTGAACGGACGCTGATCATCGCTGAAGATGATAGCCAGGTGAGCTACCTAGAGGGCTGCACCGCTCCCATGTTCGACACAAACCAGCTCCATGCTGCTGTAGTTGAGCTGGTGGCCCTGGAAAATGCAGATATCAAATATTCCACCGTTCAGAACTGGTATGCCGGGGACGAGAACGGCGTGGGGGGGATTTACAACTTCGTGACCAAGCGTGGCCTCTGCAAGGGCAAGAACTCGAAGATTTCTTGGACCCAAGTGGAGACCGGCTCGGCGATTACTTGGAAGTATCCGGGCTGTGTCTTGGTGGGCGATAACTCCGTCGGTGAGTTTTACTCCGTTGCCCTGACCAACAACTGTCAGGAAGCGGATACGGGGACCAAAATGGTCCATGTGGGCAAGAACACTCGCAGCACGATTATCTCGAAAGGGATTTCGGCGGGTCGCTCTTCTAACAGCTATCGCGGCTTAGTCAAGATTGGCCCCAATGCTGAAGGCGCTCGCAACTATTCCCAGTGTGACTCCATGTTGATTGGGGATAACGCGGCAGCGAATACGTTCCCTTACATTCAGGTGCAAAATCCTGGAGCCAAGGTGGAGCATGAGGCTTCCACTTCCAAGATTGGTGAGGACCAGCTGTTCTATCTGATGCAGCGGGGCATTTCCATGGAGGATGCGGTCTCGATGATGATTAGCGGCTTCTGTAAGGATGTGTTCAACCAGTTGCCCATGGAGTTTGCCGTGGAAGCCGATAAGCTCTTGAGCTTGAAGTTGGAAGGGGCTGTGGGGTAAGGGCGATCGCCTTCTCCGTTCTAAAAACACCCGGTGTTTCACAAACACCGGGTGTCTGGGTCTGAATCGCCAGACCGTTTAATTAGCAAGCCGTTCGATTTAGAGAAACTATTCAGTCAGTGACAACAATGGGAAGCAGCGAAGTCATTCTGTCCGTTAAAGGACTTACCGCTAGTATCAACGGTACGCCGATTTTGAAGGGCGTGGACCTGGAAGTGAAGGCGGGCGAAATTCACGCCATCATGGGCCGCAATGGTTCCGGTAAGAGCACCTTGTCTAAGGTGTTGGCGGGACATCCGGCTTACGAGGTGACAGGTGGTGAGGTGCTGTTCCATGGCGAAGACTTGCTGGAGCTTGAGCCGGAAGAGCGAGCTCGCAAGGGCGTCTTTTTGGCTTTTCAATACCCCCTGGAAATTCCTGGCGTCAGCAACCTAGACTTCCTGCGCGCTTCCTATAATGCTCGCCGTAAAGAGCAGGGGCTAGAGGAAGTGGATGCCTTTGACTTCGACGATGTTGTCGAAGAGAAGCTGGACGTGGTCAAGATGGATGCTGCTTTCTTGAACCGCAGCGTCAACGAAGGCTTCTCTGGTGGTGAGAAGAAGCGCAATGAGATCTTGCAGATGGCGCTGCTGGAGCCCAGCCTTGGCATTTTGGATGAGACCGATTCTGGTTTGGATATCGACGCGCTGCGCACGGTCTCTGAGGGTGTGAATCAGGTGGCGAATGAGAACAACGCCATGGTGTTAATCACTCACTACCAGCGTTTGCTGGATTACATCAAGCCGGGCTTTGTCCATGTGATGTATGACGGTCGCATTATTAAGACGGGTGGCAAGGAGCTGGCGTTAGAGCTGGAAGAGAAGGGCTACGACTGGATCGATGAGAAGCTTGCAGCAGGGGTGGCGTAATGGAAACGGTGAATCTTACCTCTAACAGCCTTTCCCCTGAAATGCAGTCCAATTCGGATCGGGTGGAAAAGCAGTCTCCGGCAGAGAAGCGAGCCGCTTGTTTGCAGCAGCTATTAGAAATATCTAAGACGGATGGCGTTGCGGCATTGTCAGAACTTCAGGCTCACGCTGCTGCGCTGGCGTCTGAGTTGGCGATTCCCTCCACTCGGGATGAGGATTGGCGCTTTACGGATTTGTCGAAGATTGTGGCGGCGCAATTTGTGGCGGCGGATGGCAAGGCCTCTGTTTCTACGGATGCCATTGCTGGCTTTGTTTTGCCAGAAGCTCGGTCCAGTCGCATTGTCTTTGTTGATGGTGTTTATAACCCTGAACTCTCTGACTTAAGCGCGGCTGACAATGTCACGGTTGGTAATTCAGATGCTTTGGCAACTGTTTCGAAACATGTGGCTCAACTTCCTGGTTCGGAAGAAGTCTTTACGACGCTGAACACGGCGACTTTTGCAGATGTGGCCGTGGTGCATGTCGCCAAGAAAGCGATCGCAGAAACGCCGCTACATCTTCTATTTGTTTCCACGGGCAGTAACCGCATCTCTCAACCTCGTTGCATGGTGGTTGCTGAGGCCAGCAGCCAGGTCAGTCTGATTGAAGACTATGTTTCTTTGGGTTCAGCACAGGGCGGCGATGGCAGCGGCTTTTCCAATGCGGTCACAGAAATCGTGGTGGAAGCCAATGCCCAGGTTGAGCACAGCTTGATCCAGCGGGAAGCCATGGGCAGCTTTCACATTGGTAAGACCTCTGTGATTCAGGCCCAGGACAGTCGCTACACCAATATTGCGGTTCAGATCGGTGCTGCGCTGTCTCGCCATAACGTCGAGACCCACCATCAAGGTACTCAGGTGGAGACGAACCTCTACGGTTTGGCCTTGGTTGCGGGTGAGCAGTTGGCGGATACTCACAGCAATATCCAGTACAACCATCCCCATTGTCAGAGCGACCAGCTGTATAAAGCGATCGCTACGGACAAAGGCCGCTCCGTTTTCAGCGGTCGCGTCGGCGTACCCAAGCTGGCTCAGCAAACAAGTGCGGCTCAGCTGAACCGAAATCTGTTGCTCTCCAACAAAGCGCGGGTGGACACCAAGCCCCAGCTAGAAATCATTGCTGACGACGTCAAGTGCAGCCACGGTGCCACGGTCAGTCAGCTTGAAGATGATCAAGTCTTCTATTTGCAAAGCCGAGGCATTGACCGCGACAGCGCTCAGCATCTGCTAATCGAAGCCTTCGCGGCGGAGATTTTGCTGAAGCTGCCAGTGGCTTCGCTCCGGGAGACCTTGACTGCTACCGTGACCCAGCGCACCGAGAGCGCGATTTAGTGCATCTTGCCCAAACTAGAGGTGTGGACCCACGCCACTGGTAATCCTTCTCCATATCCTAGCCGCAACCTGCCATGCCCCTGACCACTGCTGCCCCTTCCCTCGCCGAAGAAGTCCGCGCTGATTTCCCGATTCTCAATCAGGATGTCAACGGCAAGCCCCTGCTCTACTTCGATAGTGCGGCCAGCTCCCACAAGCCCATGGCGGTTTTGGAAGCGTTGCAGCGTTATTACCTGACGGACCATTCCAACGTTCACCGGGGGGCACATACCCTGAGTGGGCGGGCGACAGATGCCTATGAGGCGGCACGGGAGAAGGTTACGGCATTTGTGAATGCCCATAGCTTTAAGGAGATTGTCTTTACGCGTAATGCGACGGAGGCAATTAACCTAGTGGCCTACAGCTGGGGCATGACGGAGCTGAAGGCTGGGGATGAGATTATCCTCACCACCATGGAGCACCACAGCAATTTGGTGCCTTGGCATATTGTTGCTGAGCGAACGGGGGCGGTGCTCAAGCATGTGCGAGTGACGGCTGAGGGTGAGTTTGATTTAGACCATTACCGCGAGCTGCTGTCGGAGAAGACGAAGCTGGTGTCAGTGGTGCATGTGTCCAATACTTTGGGGACGATTGTTCCGGCCAAGGAAGTCGCTGAGTTGGCGCACCAACAGGGTGCGAAGGTGCTGCTGGATGCCTGCCAGAGCGTGCCCCATATGCCCATTGATGTGCAGGATTTGGGCTGCGATTGGCTGGTGGCTTCGGGCCATAAGATGTGTGGGCCAACGGGGATTGGCTTTCTGTACGGCAAGTTGGATTTGCTGCGGTCGATGCCGCCGTTTTTGGGTGGGGGCTCGATGATTCAGGATGTGTTCTTGGATCATTCGACCTATGCGGATTTGCCGGAGCGTTTTGAGGCGGGGACTCCGGCGATCGCGGAGGCGATCGCCCTGGGGGCAGCGGTGGACTACCTCAACAAAATCGGCATGGACCGCATCCATGACTACGAAGCCGAGATGACGGCTTATTTGTTTGAGAAATTGAATGCGATTGAGGGCCTAACGATCTATGGTCCCCAACCCCAGGCTGATGGCAGCGGTCGCGCCGCCCTGGCCGCCTTCACCGTGGAAGGCTTACACCCCAACGATTTAGCAACGATTCTGGATCAGTCTGGCATTGCCATTCGCACGGGGCATCACTGCACCCAGCCCCTGCATCGTGAGTTGGGCATTTCCGGCACGGCGCGGGCCAGCCTGTACATCTACAACACCCGTGAAGAGATTGATACCTTCGTGACGGAGCTGAAGGGAACGATTGAGTTCTTCCGCAATTTGATGGATTAAGGGCCGGAGTTCTCGCTCGTTATACTTGAGGTGTACTCCTTTAGTGCTTGGTGCAGGCGATCGCTCCAACATTTCAAAAGCCATGGAAACGCTGACGATTGATTTTTCTAAGGCGACGCTGACGGACCAGCAGTTTTACTATCTGTGTCGTCAGAATGAGGCGCTGCGATTTGAGATGACGGCCCAGGGGGATTTGATCGTGATGTCACCAGTGGGCGGCGATAGCGGTCGCTATGAGATGTCGATTGGGGCGCGAGTTTGGAATTGGAATGAGGCGACTCAGCTAGGGCAGGTGTTTAGTTCCTCGACGATTTTCCGATTGCCGAGTGGGGCGAAGCGTTCTCCAGATGTCGCTTGGGTGGAACAAAGCCGCTGGGATGCGTTACCTCCGGAGGAGCAGGAGCGATTTCCGCCCATTGCACCGGATTTTGTGATTGAGCTGCGGTCTCGAACGGATGACCTAAAGACACTGCAAGCCAAGATGCAGGAATATCTCAATAATGGCGTGAAGTTGGGCTGGTTGATTAATCCCCAAGATCAGAAAGTTGAAATTTATGAGTCGGGTAAAGCTATTGCTATGAAGATCTTTCCTATAAGCCTATCTGCTACATCTCTGATGCCTAAATTTACTCTAAGCCTGGACTAGGAGCGACACACAAATTGTCTTTTCTATTTTAGGATTTGTTTTATATCTCAGAACGTATCTACTTTTTACTATTGAAAATTGAAAACTATTTCCAAAAATATAGCTCAAAATAGCCTAACTAGTTCTGGCATGACACAAGCTGAAGCTAGTCAGAAAATGTCCGATTTTTTAGAAGAACCAGAGCTGAAAGTTTTTGCCTTAAAAGGAAAGTGGGGAATAGGAAAAACAAAGATTGTCAAGGATTTGCTTAGTATTAAATATCCAAAAGGTGGGTATTACTATGCTTCTCTCTTTGGATTAGACTCTATCGAAAAAGTTAAGATTAGATTGTTGGCGAGTCAAAATGCGTCAACCTCTTGGTTTAAATCTCTACTGAGCTTTCTAGAAAAGCTTACTTTTCGAGCTTCTGCCGAAAAGCAATCTATAACTGTTCCTGGGGTTTTACTTTCTACTGGAGGAAGTCTCGCCTTTAATGGATATTTTGCTTCTTTGAGGGATAAGGTTTTTTGTCTAGATGACTTGGAAAGATGCTCTGACATTAATCTTGAAGAGATTTTAGGATTTGTCGACTATCTAGCGCAAGAACTTGGTTCCCATGTTGTCCTAGTCTTCAATGAGGAGAAAATAATAGAAACAACTAAAAATGCAGATATTCTTTCTGCCTATCGAGAAAAAATCATTGATGAAGAAATTAGACTATCACCAGCAGCCCATGAGTTACTAACTATTAGCTCTCTAGGTCAGAGCCCTTATCAAGAAGTCTTACTCCCCGTTGTTGTCGAGAGCGGTATCAAAAGTCTCAGAGTTTTGAATAAGATTAATTGGCACCTAGAGCAAGTCAAACATTTGCTGTCAGCCGCTAATGATGAACTGCAAAAAGAGATTGCTGTAAATTTAGCTATTTTTGCTGGAGCAAAGCTAGAGTCAGATTTTCCCTTAACTATTCAGGAAGCCTCCCAAATTTCTGATTTGTTTACTTCTAAACCTAATGAAGATGAGAAAGCCCGGAAGCAAAGAGAGAACGATGCTCAGAGAAAGTATGGATTTCTCAGGAAAGTGGGATTTAAAGATGGTTCAAGCTATGAGAAGGTTAATAACCATCTTTTATGTCTTCTGGAGTACGGAAGTATCAATAAGGATGACTTCGAAAGAGATTTAGATGCCTTGAATGCACTTTCTCTACAGAAGCGAACTTTGCCTGGATGGCTTGAAATCTGGATGCTGTACTCCAGCTCTTTTCGTGATAATAGACAAGAGATAAACGAAAATATCTTGAATTTTCTAGAGGGACAAAATTTTGACCTCGATTTAGAGAAGATGAAGAAGATAGAACTCCTCTCTACAACAGTTGGGTTTGATTTTGATACATACAAGATCAAATTTATTGAATATTGGCTCCCTCTAGTAGAAGGTTTTGATGAGTTAAGAGTTCTAAAGAAGATGGCTCTTGACTTCTCCCCACAAAATCAAAAGGTATGTGAAAAGGTTGAATCTCTGATGTCTCAACTTTCTATCTCAGGCGTTTTACGAGAGATGTTGAGTGTTGATTCATACCCCGTAGAATATTTGGATTTTCTTGATGGTTGTGAAGAAAATCAATATAGGGCTTGGTTAAAAACAGACGATCCTGATTTTGTTGATCTAGTAAAAAAGTTGCTTGAAACAGGATGTGATGCTTCTACAAAAGTCAAACGACTGATCCAGGAGTTTTCTGATGAGCACTCCTTAAATGCGATGCGAGCTGCAAAGCTATTCGGAATCGAGCCTGACATAAATAGTGATTGATGCTCCAAGCTATCAACTCAGCGGCGTCATCGCCTTCGCCCTTTACGGCATCTCCCGCGCCCACCAAAAACAGATGGACCTCGTCGGCCTCTTCTCCGTCGCCGTCTCGCTTAGACCGATTCCTCCAAAGCGTTAGACTTTAGCTTGGGCTCTAATTTCACAGGCGATCGCCCTGGCAACGTCACCACAATTTCCAACTCTCCACCTAGCGCCTCCACATAATTGCGCAACGTCGAAAGCTGCATATCCGCCTGCTGCTCCAGCTTCGAAATAGCAGGCTGACTCACCTCCAAACGATTAGCCATCTCCTGCTGAGAAACCGCCATACGCTTTCGGAGCTGCCCTAATGCCAACACCTCTGCAATCAGCTCTTGCCCCCGCTCAACAACTCGCTGGCGGCGCTCCTCTGGCAAAGACTGCAAAATATCTTTCACTGAACGCCCCATCATCCTTCTCCTAATCCTTGTAAATGTCCTGAATAGCGCTTATCTGCGAGCTTGAGTAATTTTTTATAGAAGCGCTTTTGATCCTGGCCTGCCTTATCACCTGCCACAAGCAAAATGGCATTTCGCTTTGGGTCAAATGCAAATGCGACCCGCCAAACTTCGCCGCCTACCCTAAACCGCAGCTCCTTCATATTGCTGAACGCTGAGCCGTTTAAGGTATCTGCCCAAGGACGTCCCAGACTGGGGCCAAACTGCTCTAACAACTGAGCATGGGCTAAGAGTTCATCCTGTACAGCCTCCCTGAGTTTGTCGAATTCTGGCTCGAAGGCATCGCATAACTCAACTGACCATTCATCCATGCCACTGCGTGCAAAATGACCGTCACTTCGGCACCCGACTCACCGAGTGCTTCGGTCATGGATTCACAGCCGACTTCGGCACCCAAGTGATGGTTGCTTCGGCTCCGAAATGACATTGCTCCTCGGCACCGGAATGACCATTTGATGCG
>CALLAT010000095.1 GCA_938002085.1 uncultured Pseudanabaenaceae cyanobacterium | reverse complement strand
CGGGCCTCACCCCCGCCGCCTGGACTAAAATGCTCGACAGTTGTGAACAAGCTGTTGCCTGCTTCCCCCAGACCTTCTACTGCGGTGTGGATCTATTGATTGCCCCAAATCTCAAAGACCACTACATTATTGAGCTCAATGCCTTTGGCGATCTGGTTAAAGGGGTGACCTGGCAGGGGCAAGAAACCCATACCACTGAGTTAGATCTGTTGCTGAAGCGAGGGACTGAGCCATGCTCGATGTAAATGCTCTCGTCGGCACCCACGACATTGTTTTTATCACCTTCGACACCCTGCGCTACGACGTGGCCCAATCCCGGTTTGAGCAAGGGCGCTTGCCCAACCTCGCCCAACTTATGCCCCAGGGCTGGGAGGCCCGCCATTCTCCCGCAAGCTTCACCTATGCCGCCCACCATGCCTTCTTTGCAGGCTTCTTACCCACGCCCATTGAACCGGGTAACCACCCCCGCCCCTTCGCTCTCAGCTTTGAGGGCAGCACCAGCATTGCCCCAGAAACCTGTGTCCTAGAGGCAGGCAGTATTCCAGAAGGTTTAGCTGCCCAAGGCTATCGCACCATTTGCATCGGGGGCGTGGGTTTCTTTAATCAGCGCAATCCCCTGGGGCAAGTCTTGCCCAATTTATTTCAAGAACAGTATTGGAGTCCGGCCTTAGGGGTCACGGAACCAATCTCGACAGATAACCAAGTGGACTTGGCCTGCGCTCTCCTCAAAGACTTACCCCCCAACCAGCGAGTCTTCCTCTTCATCAATCTGTCGGCCCTACACCAACCCAACTATTTTTACTGGGCCAAGGCTGATCCAGACTTAAAACAAGATTCCCTTGAAAGTCACGGTGCTGCTTTGGAATACATCGACGGTGCCCTAGCCCCCCTGTGGCAATGCCTGAAAGACCGTGCCCCCACCTATGCAATCCTCTGCTCTGACCACGGCACCACCTATGGCGAGGATGGCTACACTGGTCATCGCTGTGCCCATCCTGTCGTTTGGACCGTCCCCTACGCCGAATTTATCCTCTAGTGTGCTGCCTCTCCTGCCATGACGACCCTAGCTCCTGCCAACCTTCTGGGCCAATCTCCTTACCAGGACTACGTCTACTCCTATCCCCATAAAACGGCCTATCGACCTCTCAGCCCTCGCTCCCTCGCTGATGTTTGGTCCCAGGAAAACCGCTCCACCCTATTTCTCTATATCCACATTCCATTTTGTGAAATGCGGTGTGGCTTCTGCAATCTCTTCACCACCGTCATGCATGACGATGACTTCGTCAGCCAGTACGTCCAAGCCGTTGAGCGCCAAGCCCGCAGTCTACGCAACGCCCTGCCCAATAGCGAGTTCTCACGATTTGCCCTAGGTGGCGGCACCCCCACCCAGCTCCCCCTTAAGGGCTTAGAGGCGATCTTGAATGTTGCAGAAACAACTATGGGAGCCGACCTCCAAACGATTCCCATGTCCGTAGAGGTGTCTCCCGACACCGCCACCGAAGATAAGCTCAAGCTATTGCGCGATCGCGGCACAACCCGCATCAGCATGGGGGTCCAAAGCTTTATCGATGCTGAGGTCCAAGCCAGTCAACGTCGCCAAACCGCCCAACAGGTTCAAGCCACCATTCAACGCATTCGCCAGGTTGGCTTTCCCAATCTCAACCTGGATTTAATCTATGGTCTACCGGGTCAAACGGTCGACAGTTGGCTCCAATCCATTCGCACAGCCCTGCAATTTGAACCCGAGGAACTTTACCTCTATCCACTTTATGTGCGTCCATTGACCGGCCTAGGGCTCAGCGATCGCGAATGGGATGACACCCGCCTGGCTTGTTACCGAGCCGGGCGAGACTTGCTCCTCGGGCAAGGTTATCAACAGGTCTCCATGCGCATGTTTCGCTTACCCCGCGCCACTGATGCTACCGACCCCGTATATTGCTGCCAGGCCGATGGCATGGTGGGACTGGGTTGTGGCGCACGCTCCTATACCCAATCCCTGCATTATTCCTATGACTATGCCGTGAATGCGAAAGAAATCAAAGGCATTTTAGCGGGCTATATTGCCAAGCAAGCCGTTGATTTTGAGAGCATTGACTATGGATTTGAGTTAGACCAGCAGGAACAGCAGCGGCGCTTTATTCTGCTGTCATTGTTATCGGATGAAGGCTTAGATTTAGCAGCATATCAGCAAGCATTTGAGTCAGCTGCGATCGCAGATTTCCAGTCGCTTCAGGAATTCCAAGCCCTCGGCCTAATTCGACAGCAACAGCAACGGCTTTATCTAACCGAAGCCGGGCTAGAACGTTCAGATGCGATTGGCCCCAGCCTATTCTCCCCCCAGGTTCGCAAGCTGATGAACCAATATCAACTCAAATAGCCCCTTGCGCCCAACTCGGGGTCTCACCCCCATTCCAATCCCCCAATTGCCTAAGCATCATGCATCTCAGCATTCTCTATCGAGGCCCTCTGATTAGCTGTAACTATGGTTGCGAATATTGTCCCTTTGCCAAGCGCCAACAAACCGCTGCTGAACTCGCCGTTGACCGCCAAGCCTTGGAACGCTTTAGCGAGTGGATTGCGGACCATCCTGAACATGACTTTTCAGTCCTAGTCACCCCCTGGGGCGAAGCCTTAATTCACAATTGGTATCAAGAACAGCTCAGTCAACTATCCCACTTGGCCAACGTCCGCAAAGTTGCCATTCAAACTAATCTATCTTGCAAATTAGACTGGATTGACCAAGCCAATCCCGACAGCTTGGCACTCTGGGCTACCTTCCATCCAGACTGGTCGGATCAAGCGCAGTTCCTGGCAAAATGCCAAACGCTCATGGCCCACAACATTCAGTTCAGCGTCGGGGTCGTCGGCTTTGCCCAGTACCGAGAGGCCATTACCCAACTGCGCCAGGCTTTGCCCAACAGCGTCTATCTCTGGATTAATGCGGTGAAGCGAGAATTGCCTAACCTGGCAGAGAGCGATCGCGCTTTCTTCAGCACTATCGACCCCCATTACGAACTCAACACCCAGCATTACCCCAGCCTTGGAAAGTCCTGTCGCGCTGGTCGCTCGGTCTTCTCCGTCGATGGCGACGGCACCATGCGACGCTGTCATTTCATCAAGGCTCCCATTGGCAATATCTACGAGCCCAATTTTGAGCAGGCTTTGAAGGGGTTACCTTGCAGCAATGAAACCTGCCATTGCCATATCGGCTATGTCCATATGGATGAGCTGGAGCTAGAGCTGTTGTTTGGCGAGCGAATTTTGGAGCGAATTCCCTTGGCATATCACCATGAAGCCATCAAGCTTAAACCCACCGTCCTACAACAACCTTAACTGTCCCGTCTTCCATTACTTCCTCTGCTTCAATGCTGTAGCCTTCCTGAGCCACCGTATTTAGCAGCATTTTATGGGCATATTTCTGCTGGATTTGATTGACAAATTGTTTTTGGTTAATTCGTGCCTCCCAGAAGTCTGCAACTATTTCATAGTGCTCGTCACCATCCTTTTTACGAAAGCCAATGTCATAGCCATTGCTTCTACGAATTACATATTCTGCGAGGGTTTTATCTCCCCGATACCCACGCACCATTGCATTGACTTCCACCTCATAATTTAGCTCTTGCAAAACTGATTCCAGCACATCGCCTTGCTTGATCTGAACTTTAATGGTTGTGAAATGGGACATATTCTTTACTCCTTCAATGATTGAACCGAGAACTGATTTAATGCTAATCGACTTCAAGGGGACCTAAGCCACGCCGCACCGTCAACTGACGCAACTCTTCAACAAGCTGAACATCTTGAGATGCTGGGCGAGCTCCAGCGCTAGCCGCCCATTGCTTAAGCCCGTCAATCTGCTCGCGGGCGATCGCCGCCAGTGGAACAGTCTCCTCAATGGCATGAACAATATCCTCCGTTCTAAAATCCTGACGGTTGCCTGCACTGCCCTGACTAAAGGCCCGCTGCATCCCGTCAATAATCACCTGCTCAATCTCCGCACCGCTAAATTGATTCGACTGCTTAGCTAACAAGCCTAAATCAAATTCCCGCAGACGACTGGGACGCAACCGCTGCAAATGGACTCGAAAAATTTCCTGTCGTTCGGTCTCCGTCGGCAAATTCAAAAAGAAAATCTCATCAAATCGTCCCTTACGCAGTAGTTCCGCAGGCAACATCTGCACATTATTGGCAGTCGCCACAATAAACACCGGACTGGTCTTCTCCTGCATCCAGGTAATCAGACTGCCGAAAACACGGCGACTGGTGCCCGAGTCTCCATCAAACCCCGAAGTGACATTGCCAAATGCCTTATCCACCTCATCCATCCAGAGCACGCAGGGGGCAATGGCTTCAACAATGCGAATCATCTGCCGCACCCGGCTTTCGCTCTCCCCCACCAAGCCACCAAATAATCGCCCTGCATCCAGACGCAGTAGCGGCATCCGCCACTCATGGGCGATTGTCTTGGCCGATAGAGATTTTCCGGTGCCCTGAATCCCGGCAAGTAAAACACCTTTCGGATTGGGAATGCCATACCGCCTGGCCTCCTCGGTGAAGCTGTCTTGGCGCATTCGCACCCATTGCTTGAGGTTATCTAGACCACCCACACTCTTGAGTGATTCTTGGGTGGTGTAGAACTCTAGGATGCCGGTTTGACGAATCGCTTGACGCTTTGCTTCTAAAACATCGTCAATGTCCTGTTCATTCACCTGTTGCTTGGCCGCGATCGCCTTAGCTAACACCCGCTGAATACGTGCTCGACTCAGCCCCTGGCAAGCTTTGACTAATTGCTCCTTTGATAAGGGAGACAGCTTGAGTTTATCGGGCAAAACCAGTTGTTCCAGGAGATAATTAATTTCCGCGACATCCGGTAAGGGAAAATCAATCACCGTCATTTCTTCGATGAACTCTGGGGGAACTTCCAGGGTATGACTGGTCAAAATTAGGGTCTTTCGGCTGCGCTTGAGTTCCGCAGCAAGGTTTTTAATCTCTCGCACAATCGGTACATTGCCAGGTTGAAGCGGGTACTTCAACATAGGATGCAAGTCTTGGAGGACAAAAATTGCAGGCTGGTCTTCCGGAGACTTCGCCACGCGGTTCAACGCAGAGATAACAGAGCCTTTATCAGCGCCACTGTCGCTCCAGCCTCGAACAATATTCCAACAGTGAAGCTTGCGGGGCAATCGTTCTGAGACCTGCCACAGCACCTCTTGAATCGGCTCCTCTTCAACGCCCACGATATAAAGAAGCGGATACCGAGCCCTCAGCATCAGGTCCAGTTGCTCGACAATATCTTGATGCCGCTGAGGCAAAGCTGAAGCAGGTTGACTTGCAATCATCGGGCGGAATAGCGCTACTTTGCCTAGAGTACCCTCAATATTGGTGAGATGCCGTCTAGGGCCACAAGACTCAAGATCTTGTCCACCCCAAATAACAGCGAGCCCACTCCAGCGCAGAGATTGCAAAAGAAGCGATCGCTTCGAAGTGGCATTAAGCCCCAAAAAGCCCGGATCGGGTGCAGCATCGCCACAATAATTTGGTAACCGTTCAGGGGTTTCTGGCGAGTAGTCCTGAAGCGTTGTTGTACCAACCGTCGAGACTGTTCTAGAGTAACGGAATGGAAAAGCAGCGACCCGAGCAACCCCAAGCCTTCAGTGACGCAGACTGGGATCAAACACCGGAGAGCGTTAAGACTGTGGTGATGAGCTTGCTGGAGCGTGTGGAGAAATTAGAGAGTGAAGTGGCAAGGCTGAGTGCCGAGAACGCGCTGCTCAAAGAACAAGTCAAGACAAATAGCCAGAACTCATCCCAGCCTCCTTCCCAAGATCCCCCTAAGGGATTCAAGGCAAAGGAACCGAAGTCCAAGGGCCGAAAGCGGGGAGGTCAGCCAGGGCATGAGGGGCATGGATTCAAGTTTTATGCCCCTGAGGATTGCGAGCGAATCGAAGACTATTATCCTGAGTTCTGCGAGGCTTGCGGAGCGGCCTTATCTGGAAAAGACCCAGCTCCCTATCAAATCCAGCAGGTGGAACTGCCGCCGATTCAGCCAGTGGTGGTTGAACATCGATTTCATCAATTGAGCTGCCCCTGCTGTGAGGCGTTGACGCGAGGTTGGGATGAAACGATTCTCAATCAGAGTGTTTATGGTGAGCGGCTGAGCGCAGTGGTGGGCTTGCTCAGTGGCATGGGTCGTCAATCCCATACCCAGGTGCAAAGGCTCCTGTCTAAAATCTTCAAGGTTGAGCTTTCGACGGGGAGTATTAGTCGGTTGCGAACTGAATTGTCCGAGGCGCTTAAGCCCAGTGTGGAGGAGGCCGGGGTCTATGGTTAGCCTCATGGCCCTTTGAGTCCCTGAAATGAACTTCTGGATTACGCGCAAACTCAACAGAGCCATCGACCAATCACCCATGCTTCTTCTCTTCTGGAGAAGAGAAGAACCACAGAGAAGAGTCGGTCAGTAAACTTGTTGTGAAATAGACAGAAGCTGTTGGTCAAGGTCAACCTTGACTAGCAAACCATTGGCTTTGAAACAATACCCACTCATCGGAAAAGGCGCTCACATCTCTCCGTATGTTATTCGCTGTCCTGGAAAGATTTATTCACTGTTTCATTTTGCAAAGCTGATCCCCAAACTGGCGTTTACACTCCGCAAGCATCCAGCTCTACTCAGGGAGAGATGGTTACCAGTAGGATGCGGCTTGGAAGGAGAGGTTGGAGCCCGTTTAATTATGCACAGGATGTTCTTTTACCTTTCTGCGCTTGAGTTTCTTCACTGCGCATTACCCCTAACAGCGTTGAGATCTCAACACAACGCTTCATAGAACCACCCTCTCTAAGGGATAAAGCCAAACGCCCCAGCCGACCATGCACATTCCCCCTATGGTCAAACTGCACGCTACGAACTCCCTTGCTTCGATGCAAAGTCGTCTCACGATCCAACTGCACATTGCGAGGTAAGGTCTGCCAACTCCCATCCAGAGGTACTTCACCAACTGAATGGGTCGCCCACTGCACGCGCCCTCCTTGCTTCCGAAAACTGGTTTGCCACTTGCGTCGGTGATGAATAGCCTTTTTCTGCGACTCGCGCATTGCCCCCAAGACTTCTTGCTGGGCAACGTTTAGAGCTTGACGATTCTTGAATGAATGCCAGCCAGGTGCAGCGATCGCCATCAAGACACCAACAATAGCTACGACAGCCATCAACTCAATCAATGTGAATCCACGAATCGAAGAAGCCTGTCTCATTGCGGTCTCACCCAGCGAAAGAACTACTCATTTCTACTGAGGAAACGCGAGCCAGCTGGAAAACCACCCATGGAAAGTTATTAACCTCAGAATAGTTACCAGCGTCTCAGCCAATCCTCGCGCATAGGCACACACCCAAGAGCAGGCAACCCAGAGTCACCTTTGAGAACGTCGCCACGATTCCGGGGAGAAGTTTCAGGCTAATTGAGTTGAGAGCGAAATCGTCTAACGCTAATGCTCAGAAGCACCACAGCAAACATCAATAGGGTCAAAATATTAGGCAACAAGGCCTCCACAGCCACCCCTTTGAGAATGAGGCTGCGAGCAATCGCCACGTAGTGCCGCAGGGGATCGAGCCAAGACAAAATCTGGAAGAACTTGGGCATGCTCTCGATGGGAGCGATCGCCCCAGAAAGTTGAATAATCGGCACATTGAAAAAGAACGAAGTCAACACGACCTGCTGCTGGGTCCTGGCGAGGGTCGCCAGTAAAATACCAATGCCAATACTGACAAACACATAGAGCCCAGAAAGAGCCAAGAACAAGAAAAAGTTGCCCCGAAACGGGAGCTGAAAGACAAATCGCCCCATGGCAGAGGCTAGCAACACATCCCCCATCAACAGAATAAAAAGCGGCACTACCTTGGCGAGTAAGATTTCCCAGCCCGCAGCAGGGGTCATCAGCAACTGCTCTAGAGTGCCAATGTCTTTCTCACGAATCACCGTCACCGAAGACACAAGCGAGCCGGTCAGCGTTAGGACCAAGCCAATCACGCCAGGCACAAAAAACCAGCTACTGCTGAGCCCTGGATTATAGAGAAAGCGCGTTTGCGTTTCGATCAGGGCCGTTTTGAACTGGGGATTAAGCTGACGGGTGTATTGATTGATCGTTTGCTGGATGTAGCCCCTAGCAATTCCTGCGGTATTGGCATCTACCCCATCAATCAACACTTGAACGTCCGTCGAGTCTCCCTGGTTGAGATCCCGGTCAAAAGATGGTGGTATAACTAGCCCAGCAATCAGCTGGCCATTCCTTACCGCCTGTCCCAGTTCAGCCTGATTTTTGGGATAGGCAGCCACATCAAAAACATCGTTTTCCACTAGCGCTGAGACAAATTCACGGCTTTCAGAGGATCGGGCATAGTCCACAATCCCCAAGCTGAGATGATCCACATTGGGGCTCAGGGCCAAGCCAAAAATCAGCAGCTGCACCGTGGGCGGAAAAATCAACAGAAAAATTAACTGACGATTCTTGAGAATCTGGCGAATTTCCTTCAGCGTCAAGGCCCAAAAGCGACTCTCGAATAGGCGACGAATAAAATTCATGGTCATCACTCCGATAGCTGCATGGACTGCATAATCTTGCTGGCCAGCTTAAACAGGACAAATCCTTGCAAAGCAAGAATGGGAAGAACAAACCAAATTCCCGCCCAGCCAGCCCCCCGAACAAAGGCATCCCGAGTCAACAAGATGTAGTAGCGAGCCGGAATGATGTTTGAGATTAGCGATAGGGGAAAGGGAATATTTTCCAAGCGATAAATAAAGCCAGAGAGCAAAAATGAGGTTAAAAAGCCGACGATCGCGGTTCCCTGAACAGCCCCATTTTGATTCCCTGTCCGAGCCCCCACAAACAAGCCAAAGGAAACTGCCGCCGCGAGGTAAATGCCTGTCCCCAGTAGCAGCGGGAAGGGGCCGGTTTGTAAGCGCAAGCCAAATAGCAGACCTGAGACTCCCATGACCACGGCCGCTTCTGCCACGGCCACCAGCCAATAGGCGAGCCCCTTGCCCAAGAGCCACTCCGTTGAGCTCAAGTCAGAGGCATAGACCTGGATGGCTGTGCCCTGCTCCTTTTCCCGCACCAAAGCAATGGCGGACAGCATCGACGGAAAGACCCACAGCACCACGCCAAAAATGCCCGGCACAATATATAGCGATTCTTGCCGTCCCGGATTAAACCAAATTCTCACCCTGGCTCGAATCCCCTCCGGTCGGACGCTATTAGGCAGCGATTGAATAAAGAAATTCGTCACGCCTCGAATGCTGTTCTGAATCACACGGGCATTGTTAACATCCGTACCGTCCACCAGGATCTGCACCTGACTCCCGCCCTCGGCCACCTCCCGCGAGAAATGAGGGGGAATTACCACCGTGGCTTTGGCCAGACCATGGTCCAGCGAGGACAAGGGAGATGAATCAATCAGGGGGGCGGGAATAAACTGATTGGTGGCAAAGAGCCGTTCCACATAGCTCCGGCTGAGGGGAGAGCGATCCAAATCCTGGACGCTCAGGGGGATATTTTTCGCCTCAAGCCGAATCGCATAGCCATAGATCAGCAGCATCCCCAGCGGCAAAATGAGCGCTAGGGCAACCGTGAGGCGATCGCGACTAAATTGCACCAGCTCTTTGCGAGCCTGGGACAAGATGCGGCTTGTGGGCCGATTGGTTTGCCGATTGGTTTGTCGAGTCATGGGCCAATTCATGGACTCACCTCCTCCGCACGCTGGACCGTGCCAATGAAGGCATCTTCCAGGGTGAAGGGCAGGGGCCGCTGGGCTCGAATCTCAATTTGAGCCCCTTGCAGGCTTTGGATTAAGGGCCCTAGCTCCTGCTCGGGGCAATCTAAAACGAGATGCAGGCGATCGCCAAAAATCGAAACGCGCCAAGGTTCCACCTGTTGCCGGAGCAAGTCGGATGCCCGCTGGGTGTGGGCCGTGACCAGCTCAATCAACTGTCCCGGCTGGGCTGCTTTAATTTGCGTCGGCGACCCCTCTGCCACAATTTCCCCAGCCACCATGAAGGCCAAACGATTGCAGTTTTCAGCCTCTTCCAAATAGTGAGTGGTGACTAACACCGCCGTTCCCTGGCGGGCAAAATCTCGAATTAAGCGCCAGAACTGTCGCCTTGCCAGCGGGTCCACCCCAGAAGTCGGTTCATCCAAAAACAAGATGTCGGGTTCATGCATCACCGATGCCCCGAAGGCGACCCGTTGTTTCCAGCCCCCCGGCAAGCTTCCCGTCATCTGGTTTTCGCGGCCCACCAAACCGCAAGTTTCTAGAACCCAATCAATTTTTTCGCGATGGAGCTTCTGCGGGATGCTGTAAACGCCGCAATAGAATTCCAAATTCTGGCGAATGGTTAGGTCGTCGTAGAGCGTGAACTTTTGACTCATGTAGCCGAGGCGCGATCGCACCTCAGCACGATGCAAGTTCTGGGTTTCTCCCGCTAGGCTCATGCCCCCCTGGGTCGCTGGCAATAGACCACAGAGCATTTTAATGGTGGTCGTTTTACCCGCGCCATTGGCCCCAAGCAAGCCATAAATTTCGCCGTAGCGGACTGCGAGGGTGACATCCTTCACCGCTTGAAATTCACCAAAGCACTTTTGCAAGCGATCCGCAGAAATCGCCACCGCTGCCGCTTCTGTCGAGAGGGCTTTGGGCTTACGGTAAAAGGGAAAGGCACGATAGATTGGGTCAGCCCCCTGCTGACGCAGGTGACTGACAAAGACATTTTCTAAGGTGGGCTCGTTGGCTTCAAGCCGGGGGATGGCTAGCTTTTGTTGGTCCACCAACTGAAGGATTTCAGACTTAGCTTGGGCCACATTGGGCGTCAGAATATCTAAGCGATCGCCAAAGGATTGCAAGTCAACCAAAGCACTGCTCGCCCGTGAAACAGCCCCTTGCAACACAGCCTCCGTCTCCCCCAGGGCATCAGCCCGTACTTCAATGCGATGCAGAGCCAAATCAGCCTGTAGCTCAGCCAAGGTGCCAATTTGCTGAATTTTGCCGTCATAGATCAAGGCAATGCGATTACAGCGCTCTGCCTCATCCAAGTAAGGTGTAGCTGCAACCACCGTCACGCCATCTGCTGCAACGCCTGCCAATAAATCCCAAAATTCACGCCGAGAGACGGGATCCACCCCCGTTGTCGGTTCATCTAGGAGCAACAGTCTGGGTTGGGCAATCAAGGCGCAGCAGAGTGCCAGCTTCTGCTTCATGCCACCAGAGAGCTGACGGGCTAAGCGATTAGGGAATTGGGAGAGGCCCATGCGGGCCAGGAGTTCTGTGGCGCGATCGCGAAAGTCAGCCTGGGGCACCTTGCGCAGCCCGGCTTGGTAACGCAGGTTTTCCAAAATACTCAAGTCAGCATAGAGGGAAAAAGCCTGGGTCAAGTAGCCCAGATTTAAGCGTGCTTCCCGAGGGGGCTGCCCCAGAACGCTCACCTCTCCTGAACTGGCCTCCATCACCCCGGCCAAAATCTGAAAGGTCGTGGTTTTGCCTGCCCCATCGGGACCAATCAAACCAAAAATCTCGCCGGGGCTCACCGAAAAATCAATGCCACACAGGGCTTTGACTGCCCCGTATTGTTTATGGAGCCCTTGCACTCGAATGGTTGCTGATGGGGCGCTTCCCCCAGCCTCAGTTCCATGGGCTAGAAAAGAATCAACCATCCTGAATCCTCACTGGGTCGCCCCGTCCGTGAGAATTTTGGCATCAGCGGGCATCCCCGGCTTAGCAAAGCCAGTGGAATTCTCAATCGTCAGCTTCAGCCCAAAGACCTGGGTCACCCGGTCATCTCGGAAATAGATATTCTCTGGTGTGAATGAAGCCTCCGTATCAATCGCTGAGACTGTCGCGGCCAGCGGCTGCTCCGGGGCTGAATCGAGAAAAACCTCCGCCTCTTGCCCCACTCGCACGAGGCCAATTTCCTTTTCTGGAATATAACCCCGCAGAAAAACCTCCTCCAAATTAATCACAGTCAAAACCGTTTTACCCGGCGAAATCACTTCCCCCGGCTCCGTCGTGCGCGTCAACACCAAGCCATCCATGGGACTGACAATCTCTAATTGATCAAGACGCGCTTCAATTTCACGCTGGCGAGCCTTAGCATTTTCGACCCCCGCCTCCGCCGCTTTGAGCTGGGACTGAGCCTGGGCTAACTGGGTCTGCAAACGCTGCACCTGGGACGAACGAATCTCTGGGTTGAGGCGACTGGCGGCGGATTGGGTCAAACTGCCTTGAGCCGCATTGACCTGCTCCTGGGCCGCTGCCTGGGCCGCTCGCCGGGCTTGGAGGATTTCCTGGAGCGAGTCATAGGCCGTTTGAGCCTGTTCAAATCGCTGTCGAGGTACGACTCCATCCCGCGCCAGGCCATCAAAGCGATCGCGGTCAACCTTCGCCAAGCGAACCTCCGCTTCTAACTGCTTCACCTGGGCCTGGGCCTGGGCCGCGAGGGCCACCGCCGATGCCACCGTCGCCCTCGCCGCATTGACCCGGCCCGCAGCATCATCCTCCGCCTGAAACTGGGTCAGCTGGGCCTCTTGAATTTGGCTTTCAATGACTGAGATTTGCAACAGCGCTTGGCTCAACTGTTGCTCCGCAGCGGTGACCCCCGCTGTGGCCCCGAGTAAAGTCGCTTGGATTTCAGCGTCATCTAACTGGGCAATCACCTGCCCTTTCGTCACAGAATCTCCTTCTCGCACGGCGATCGCCTCAATCCGTCCCCCAACCTTGGCACCCACATCCGCCTCATAGCCTTCAATCCTGCCGCTCAGGTTGAGCCCGGTTTCGGGAGCCGGTTGGAAGATAAACCGTTTGACTCCCATAGTGATCGCCACCAATAGCACCATAGGCACCAAAATCCTTAAGCGCTTGGGCAAACGAGGGCGATGGGTTAAAGCGGTTGTAGGAGCAGGGGCTTCAGACATTCAAATCGTAATCACAGGAGTAACAAGAGAGATGAAGGATGTCGTCCACACTATAAATGATTGTTTGAAATCTCCACGAACAAATTAATCCGGATCTTTTTGACTTTCAGCAACAAAGAAACAAGAATTTTTGAGTCATCAAATCTTTAGAAAATCAATATTTAAATCTAAGTAGAATCGACATTTTGTGACCTTTAGATACGACGAATATTCATGTTTTGTTGTCATTTTACCTGTATTTACGAGCCTTTTAGGAGGCATAAGCTCTATTTGATACAGCTCCATTCAAAAGCCAAAATGAAATTTGAGTGACCTTGTTTAGCCTTTGATTGAGCTGCGGGTTTGAACGTTGTATTTGGACCTTAGACTTGCTATCGCTAGCCGAGTTCGGAGGCCCGTTTTGAATCTACTGACTCAGCCCAATCCAACCATTTCTCCCGAAGCCAGCTCCCAAGCTCCCTTAGAGTCTGACTTTGCACCCTGGGGAGGTGCCCATGAATTTGTGCTGCAATATGACGCGGATCCATCGCTCCAAGCCGATCCGGTCTTGCAAGCGCTCCATCAATCCCTCACTCAACGGGCCTCTGTCTGTAGCTACTGCGGTGTGGGTTGTTCCTATGCCCTGGTCACGGATAGTCACAACCAGAACAAGCTAGTGCCCATGAGCCGTTTAGGGCTCTGCGTCAAAGGCGCAACCTCCCTCATGACCGGGGGAGATATGGAGCGTCGTGAACGCTTACGGAAGCGGGGACAAAAAGGCGATCGCATCCGCTCTCCCATGATTCGCCACCACGATGGCACCTGGAAAGAAGTCTCCTGGGAGCAAGCTTTAGATAGGGCTGCTTGGTTATTTCTCCATGTGCGGGAATGGGTTGGGCCGGACGGCATTGCAATCTACGGCAATGGCCAAAAAACCATGGAAGCGATTTGGATGGCATCGCTCTACAAAGATGTCTTTAAGGTCGCTACGGTGGGCGCAAATTCCGAGCATTGTTTGGCCAGTGCTGGGGCTGCCCATGAACTCAATTTTGGCAATGAAGCCTCCTTTACTTGGAAAGAATTTGAAGAGCTAGAGCGCTGCGACGTCGCGATCCTCCATGGCACCAATCCCTACGTCACCTTCCCCCAGGCTTATCAAAAGCTAATGGGAAATCAGACCGCGATCAAAGTGGTGATTGACCCGATCGAAAACGACACGGTGCTGCACCTCCAGGAGTCAGGCCATCCCATGCTCCATATCCGCTTTGAGCAAGGGGGGGATGTCCTATTCAACCTCGCAGTCATGCGAGAAATTTTGGACCAGGGCTGGGAGGATCAAGCTTTCCTAGACAAGGCTGTGGACCCCGAGAGTCTCCAAGCCCTGCGGGAGCTCTGCGGAGAGGAGCGCTGTCACCCCGACAGCGTAGCCCAGCAAATTGCCTTGGCTGGACAGGAGCCCACTGAACTGGCCCAGACCATTCGGACCTATGCAGCCTTGATTGCGAAGCCCCGTGACGATGGCTATCGGCCCCGGCCCGCCTTTGTTTCCAGCATGGGCATTAATCAGAGCACGGGCTCCTATGGCTTTTCGACCAATCTCAACCTGCTTTTACTCACCGGCAATGTTGGGCGACGCGGCGCAGGCTCCCTTCGCATTGCGGGTCAATCCAATGCCACCAGCGAACTCACCCTGGGCTTCAATGCCCGGCGGCTGATGTTCAATCTAGATGTGACGAATCCTGAGCACCGCCGCCAGTTGGCCGAAGCCCTGGAAATTCCAGTCCATAACATTGCGGACCATGGGGGAACCCCCGTCTCCCAAATGTCCGATGACGCCTTGCTCTACTGCTTTATCTTCATCGGCACCCAGTTCACCCGCAACATGCCCCGCCTCGGTCAGTGGTTGAAGCAACTGGGCCGCAGCTTCAATATTGTGATTGATTCCTTTTTGGCCGATGGGGTGCTGGATTATGCCGATGTGATTTTGCCTGCTCTTAGCTACACCGAACGCCAGGGCGTGATTCAGCGGGGCGATCGCACCCTCCAACTTCAGCAGCCCGTCACTGCGGCTCCGGACATGGCCTGGGCTGATGAGCAAATCCTAGCCCGCTTGGCCCAGGCGATCGCCCGTCGTCTCGAAGATCCGGACACCGCCGCCCTCAACAACCTTGACCCAGCGGTAATCAACCGGGCTTTTGGCCGCTACCTAGATGACCAAGGCCAGATCGATTCCGCTGGGGTGTTTGACCATATTGTAGAAGTCTCCCGCAAGCTCAACGTTTACAACCGCCTCGAAACCGCAGCAGGTGAACCCATTAGCCATGACATGCTGCGTCAGCAGGCCGGGCTGGGTGTCCAATGGCAGGGCGATGGTCGCTATGGCGATGCCCGAACAGACGGTGCGGTGTTCTCTGGCTTGAAACAGAGCGATCGCACCCAAGCCAAACTCGTCTGCCCCCCGGAAAAATTCCTCGCCCGTCTCGTGGAACGAGGCGATGAAAAACTGCGCAGCTTAATCACGGGTCGGGGCCGTCCTGGGCGCAATCCCAAGGCCTACATCGCCCGTTACAACTCAGGCATCAAAACCCTGCCCATTGGTGCCAAAACCACCGATAAGACCTACTGGATCGAACTCCACCCAGACTACGCCGCCCAGCAAGGACTTCAGCAGGGTGATCCGGTGCGCATTACCAGTCACCACGGAACCCTGATTGGCTGCGTCAGCCTCAATCCCCATGTCACCCCCGAATTTCCCTTTTTAGACTTTGTCCCCGGTGAAGCCAATCGTCTGACCAATTATTTAGACAGCGATCGCTTCACCAACCAAAGCCTGATCAAGCGCACCCCCATCCGCATTGAAGCCCTATCCCAGGAGGAAGCTTGTCTTTGGAAACAGCCCGAGGCGGACTCACTTAATTCAGTCGTCTCTGTCCTCATTGAGCAATTCCGCAACCATTACCCCACCGACGCCGCTGCCGATGATTTTGCTAGGGGAGAAGCGGATGCTCCAGATTGGTTACCCCTACAGGCGTTACGTCAGCCCAGTAGCGCACAGGACCATACCCTCGCAGCAGCGGTGGGGGCCATGGCGACGTTCTTCCAGCGCTATACCGATGATGGGGATTATCAGCAGGCGGCGGCGGAGATGTTGCTAGGGCTGGGGCAGGAGGAGCGCGATCGCTTCCTCACGATCCTCCTGCCACTGTTGCGCAAGCTAGACTTCGATACCCTGATGATCTCGCTGCTCAACGATGTTGTAGGACCCATTAAGCTGCTAGATGAGCAGGGCAACCTTGTTCATGCCACCCTCAAAGCCGCCCACAAAAGCGCAGTCATTGAGATTAAAGAAGAAGTTGTTGGGGTTCAGTTATTCCTCGCGATTAAGCATGGACTAGAACTGCTTTACGGCGTTGGCAATCCCATTCCCCGCGAGGATATCGCCATCATCTCAGGCATTCGCATTCCCTGCTCTGGGGACGTTCCAGCCTATGTAATGGGCATTAGTCCGGCGGACCTCACAGCCTATCGGCTGGTCCATTGCACCCAAACCGGCAGTGATGCAATTACAGTCATAGATCGCAAGAACAATCGCGCAGTCAAAATCGATATCATCACTGGGGTCTTGCCCTACGATCGCGAATTACTTCGCCTGCGCAATTGCGTAATCATGAAAAAGCAGGCCGCATCCCGAGCGGAGCATCGCCGTTTCTTTGATCGTCTCGTGGAGCTGATTGCAACTTTTGTCCGGGTTGATGTGGGCAATTTCCGGGTCATTGGCCCCTTTACCCTGCCCTGGATGGAGTTCTCGGATAAGTTGTCGTTCATGCCCTGGCGTAAGCAGTTGTTTCGGGCTGAACTATTGGAAGCTCAGCTATCACCTGATTTGGTTCAAGGTTTAGTTGAGTTGGAGATTTTGCATGGGAAGAGCGATTTTGATTTCATTGAGGAGCTAAACCGACCCCATCAAAAAGTTAGCCCAGCCTTGTTACACCATGGGAAAGATACATTTTCTGCACTGATCAATGACCCTGGTCGAACAACTGAGACCAAGGTACATGAGGTCATTGATCGCTATATCATTCCGGTCTTAGAAAACGATGGCGGGATGCTTGAATTACTGGACTTTAATGGAGAGTTAGGAGAGGTCACAGTTCGGTTCTTAGGCAGTTGCGCAAATTGCCCTTCTTCTCTACTTTCGGTAGAGACAATTGTTAAGCCGCCATTGCTGAATATTCCAGGGGTTCACCATGTGATTCACCGAACCCATGTGAAACAGAAGGAAGTTTTGAAAGCTGTGGCTCATTAGGCTTTCGATTCGTTCAAAGGTTTTCCTAAAAGGAGAAATCTTCAGCCTGACGACATTTAAATCGAGGATGGTTTAAGAGCCTCGCTGCTTGCAGCGAGGCTCTTAATTACTCATTGGTCTCTTCCAGGACAAGCTGACCCACCGCTTCTCGTAGGTGGTTAACCAATGCTAAAGGCGCCATCTCTGCAACAATAGCAGCTTGCTTAATGGTTGCTACGCTACCAATAGTGCGGCGAAGAATGGGATTTTTTAGTTTTTCAAACTTAGGATTTAGAGCAATCAGAACAGCTTGAAGCTGGGGGAATTCTTGTAAAAGTTGATTGACCTTGATTTGCTCCGTTATTTCCATTACTCATCCTCTAAGATTGCATCAATTTTACTGCTCTCATTTTAAGGTTAAGAGTGCTCAAAGACTCTCCTCATCCGGTTGCACTTTCGAACTTCAAAAAGGTTCGGATCAAGAAGAGATGTTGAACCTTAAACCTCACGATGTAACCACGTCACAATGCCATCCGCTAGAACCCTCGCCAATTCCCGTTGAGCATCTTCATCGGTGATCCATTCAAATTCCTCTGGGTGGGTCATAAAGCCCAGCTCTAATACCACGGCCGGAGCCTCCGATGGACGGGTTAGGGCCAAGTTGTTCCAAAAAATGCCCCCATCGACTCGTCCCAAATTCCCGATCAAGTAATTATGGAGAAACACCGCAGCACCATGGGACTGGGGATGGTACCAATAGGAGCGCACGCCCTGACTCCCTTCAGCATCACCATCCTCTGCCACGCTGGTGTGATGAATCGTGAGGGCGATCGCAGGTTCAGTCTGGGCAATCTGCCGCTGGCGCTCAGTTAACGACACATCCACATCAGTCTCCCGCGTCATCACAACCACCGCTCCCCGGTTAAGCAACTCCTCCTGGAGAAGCAGGGACACGGTCAAACTCACATCCTTTGCCCACACTCCTGTCGGCCCCGCTGCACCAGTTTCAGGTCCGCCATGTCCTGGGTTAATCAACACCTTAATGCCTGCTAACTGGCTGTCGGGCTGCTCGGCCAAGGCTGACTGAGTCAGCGCACTTAGAGCCAGCACTGCGGCCAACCCCCAGGCTTTGGGTCTCCAAATCGCCATCATCTTGTAATCCCCCAAGGTTTACATCAACACTCCGGAGAGTTTTAGGGCTCCCGAAGACAGCTATCCATCTGTGTCTTTACAACCCAGCAAACATACAGACGGATAGCCTTAAAGAGATCCTAACGGGCCGACTGGCCCAAAGCTGCCACGATCAAAATTCTAGTAAAGCTCAGGCAGCAAAACTCGAACAGTTCAGCGGCCAGATCATCCGGCACATATATGTATGCGCTAGAACGAGAACGACCAGATTCATGGGTTTGGGCGTAATGCTGCCACCTAACAAGTCGTTGCAGGCTGCTGAACTCTAGCGTTATGTTAATTAACCGCTTGGCAAAGGTTAAGCGAAAGGTTGCTAATGAGCGTTGGGCTTCAAGCCAAATTGAGTCTGTTTGTCATCTGCTATGTGTTGCGTAGCAAAGAGTTGCGTAACCATCTTTGTTCGCGACGAAACCCCTAGCTTGCGAAACATTCGCTTGAGTGCCTGCTTCACAGAATTCTCAGTAATCCACAGCTCCTTACCAATCTCTGCATTGGTCTTTCCCAAAGCAACCAAATTCGCGATCTCCAACTCACGTGGTGTCAATCGCTTGGAACTCAAAGAGGGTTGCTGAGACGTCATCCTGCTTTGTTGCGCCCTCACTGTCGTCGTCCAGGTAGACAGATGCAAGCAAACTGCACTTAAATCCGCTAAGTCTTGATGTTCAAAAGCCGACATCGACTTCTCGCGAGTAAAACCCACTGCACCAACTAACTGACCACTGTTCACAATCGGTCCCGCCATCACATGCCAGTGGTCCGCCCTGGGACAAATCAACTTCCATGCCTTGGGCGTTGTCACCAGCCCCTCATGGACAGGCGTATGGGACTCCGCCAGATAACGCGCTACCGGGTTGTGCTCAATCGATAGAGCGATATTGATAATGCTCTGAAACCTAGGGTCAGTCAGCAGCTGGTCAAAGAAAAAGATCCCGGATCGCTTAGCCGCAAAGTACTCACCCACCTGTGGGGCCAGTCGCGATCGCAACTCCCCCTCATCCTGACAGCGGTGAGTCTCTTCAAATAGAAGCTTCAAAGAAATCGCCATGGTCGTGAAAAGAGTACCCGATCGAGGTCTAGGCGCACTGGGCCGCTGTTTCTAGCATAGGGACAGATTCAACGACGAGCAAAACAAGGAAATAAATATATGCCTGACTCACAAAAGCACGTCATTGGCTTGGTCTTTTACCCTGGCATGACCTCGCTGGATATCGTTGGCCCCCACCAAGTGTTTGGTGCACTACCCAATGTGGAGCTACACCGGATTTGGAAAACGCGAGCCCCAATCACCAGCGATGATGGCTTGGTGATGGTACCCGATACAACCTTTGCAGATTGCCCAACTTTGGATGTGATTTGCGTTGGCGGTGGCTTAGAACAGCAGGCCATTGTCGATGATCCAGAGGTACTCAATTTCTTCCGCCAACAAGGCAAAACAGCCAAGTTTATTACCTCTGTCTGTAGTGGTGCAGAGTTTTTGGCAAAAGCGGGGCTATTGGATGGCTATCGAGCAGCAACCCATTGGGGGATGCGCGAACAACTGATGGCAAATTATGACATTGAGATTATCAACGAGCGTGTTGTCATTGATCGCAATCGCATCACTGGCGGAGGTGTGACAGCCGGAATCGACTTTGGCCTAACGGTTGCCAGTATTTTATGTGGTGAGGAAACTGCCAAGATGATTCAACTCTTACTGGAGTACGATCCTGCACCTCCATTTGATGTGGGTTCTCCTGAGAAAGCAGGACCTGAGCTAGTTGAAAAAGCAATCTCACTAATGCAGAAAATTTCGAGCTTAAAACTTACATAATCAGCTAGCTGACATGACAGAAATATATTATCTAGATTAGGGATTTGTTATCGCATAAACCTAACAAAAGACTCAGCTCAATTTTGAAATGCTATAGGGTCACGGCCCTGGAAAATTTGGGTATGGGCAAGACTCTATCCACTGCCACAAGTGCTTAGTGGCCTGTATTTCATTCGTGACAGACCAGGATTGGTGATTCTGCTGGAGCGACTATTATCCTATGTCATTGACAGTCAGGTTCATCGCCGCCGACCGTTCTAAAAACTCATCGATCCTATTGGCCATGCCCATTGGCTGCTGACACTGCCTTACTTGCTATATCTATTGGCGACACAAGCCTTAGACACTGGTCTGTACTGGTTTCTTTGGTATGTCTGCATCATCGCTATAGTGAGTGCAATCATCGATATTTATGATGCCGTTAAATACGTTAAACAGGGCAAACTGATAACTTCTTATTAGCAGAATATTCGGTCTTAGTTTGGGCTAGAAATGTAGCCTCGTTAAAGCTTGAGCGAAGTAACACTGTTGGTTAACGCCAGACTCGGTTTGGCGATCGCCGGAACAATCCGCTCTGCTGCCAAGCGCCCGCCAAACAAGTTCCTCGCCGCAGGCCCCAGCTGCAACGCCGCCAAGCCACCACTGATAAACAGCTCCAAGCCAGGCCAGCGCAGATGCTGATCCAACACTGGAAGCCCATTGATAATTTCCGTCGGATGACTTTGCTGAATCGATTGCAGCAGGGGATGTTGAGTGGCATCCATGGTGCTGCCAGTGGCCAGCCAGATGCGATCGGCGGTTCGCTGAGCCAGATGCTCGGCGTTTGTTGCTGCTAATTCGGATGGGTGTGGAGCCTGCTCATCGCAATCAATCTGCCACTGGTTGTCGCGCCAGGTGGCTTGCTTGACCTGGCAGTATTCCAGAAACTGGAGCTTGCGATCGCGACTCAATCGCCGCAGCTTCGTCAGCACCTCCGGCGTAAACGAGCCCCCATCCCGAGCGTCGCAAATCATTTGCCAGCGCTGCTGCCAGTCCTGTTCTTGAGCAAAGCCTTTAAGATATTTCGGCCCCAGCCAGCCAGGTTCTGCATCGAACAGCTTTTCGCGGCAGTCGCGCCGGGTCATGAGGCTGACCTTGGCTCCGCGCCGAATTGCGCCCACTGCCAAGTGGCCACTGCTGAGCCCGCCCCCAATGATCAAGATTTCTTCGCCTGATAGGTCGGGATATTGGCGTAAATCAATCTGGCTTGCGTGGGCAATATTGGCCTCGGAGCCTGTGATCACCTGTTCTAGCTGGGCCCGCATCGCCCAATCCGGCCAGTTGGGATTGCCAGCGCCAGTTGCTAAAACAACTCGCCTGGCTAAAACCGTTCCCGCTGGAGCCTCTAACACAAAGGGAAAGCGGCCAGGTTTGAGGCTTAGACGTTCAACTGACTCCGGCACAATGCA